>NZ_SSBQ01000002.1:5480000-5584260 GCF_004795255.1 Streptomyces sp. RKND-216
TCTGGCGCGAGGACGTCGGCGTGCCGGCCGAGCGCATCCAGCGTCTCGGCATGGAGGAGAACTACTGGTCCATGGGCGTCCCCGGCCCCTGCGGACCCTGCTCGGAGATCAACTACGACCGGGGCCCGGAGTTCGGCGAGGAGGGCGGCCCAGCCGTCAACGACGAGCGCTACGTGGAGATCTGGAACCTGGTCTTCATGCAGTACGTCCGCGGCGAGGGCACGGGCAAGACCGACTTCGAGATCCTCGGCGAGCTGCCCACCAAGAACATCGACACCGGCCTCGGCCTCGAACGCCTGGCGATGATCCTGCAGGGCGTGCATAACCTGTACGAGATCGACACCTCCCGCATGGTCATCGACAGGGCCGGCGAACTCACCGGTACGACCTACGGGGAGAAGGACGCCGCCGACGTCTCGCTGCGCGTGGTCGCCGACCACGTCCGCACCGCCGTCATGCTCATCGGTGACGGCGTCACCCCCGGCAACGAGGGGCGCGGCTACGTGCTGCGCCGCATCATGCGCCGCGCCATCCGCAACATGCGCATCCTCGGTGCCACCGGTCCCACCGTCGGCGAGCTGACCGACACCGTGATCAAGGCCATGAGCCCGCAGTACCCGGAGCTGGCCGAGGACCGCAGGCGGATCGAGACCGTCGCCCTCGCCGAGGAGGCCGCCTTCCTCAAGACCCTCAAGGCCGGCACCAACATCCTGGACACCGCCGTCACCGAGACCCGTGCCGGCGGCGGGAAGGTGCTGGCCGGCGACAAGGCGTTCCTGCTCCACGACACCTGGGGATTCCCCATCGACCTCACCCTGGAGATGGCCGCCGAGCAGGGCCTGTCCGTGGACGAGGACGGCTTCCGCCGCCTGATGAAGGAGCAGCGGGACCGCGCGAAGGCCGACGCCCGCGCCAAGAAGACCGGTCACGCCGACCTGTCCGCCTACCGCGCCGTCGCCGACGCCTCCGGCACCACCGTCTTCACCGGCTACACCGACACCGAGGGCGAGTCCACCGTCGTCGGCCTGCTCGTCGACGGCGCCTCCGCCCCCGCCGCCCACGAGGGCGACGAGGTGGAGGTCGTGCTCGACCGCACCCCGTTCTACGCGGAGGGCGGCGGCCAACTCGCCGACACCGGGAGGATCCGCCTCGAGACCGGCGCCGTCGTCGAGGTCCGCGACGTACAGCAGCCGGTGCCCGGGGTCAGCGTGCACAAGGGCGTCGTCCAGGTCGGCGAGGTCACCGTCGGCGCGTCGGTCCACTGCGTCATCGACCTCGCACGCCGCCGTTCCATCGCCCGCGCCCACAGCGCCACCCACCTCACCCACCAGGCGCTGCGCGACGCCCTCGGCCCGACAGCCGCCCAGGCCGGTTCGGAGAACTCCCCGGGCCGCTTCCGCTTCGACTTCGGCTCGCCGAACGCCGTGCCCGGCACGGTGCTCACCGACGTCGAACAGAAGATCAACGAGGTGCTGGCCCGCGAACTCGACGTCACCGCCGAGGTGATGTCCATCGCCGACGCCAAGAAGCAGGGCGCGCTCGCCGAGTTCGGCGAGAAGTACGGCGAGCAGGTCCGCGTGGTGACCATCGGCGACTTCTCCAAGGAGCTGTGCGGCGGCACACACGTGCACAACACCGCACAGCTCGGACTGGTCAAGCTGCTCGGCGAGTCCTCCATCGGCTCCGGCGTGCGCCGCGTGGAGGCCCTCGTCGGCGTCGATGCCTACCGCTTCCTCGCCCGCGAGCACACCGTGGTCTCCCAGCTCACCGAACTGGTCAAGGGGCGGCCGGAGGAGCTGCCGGAGAAGATCTCCGGCGTGCTCGGCCGGCTCAAGGACGCCGAGAAGGAGATCGAGCGCTTCCGCGCCGAGAAGGTGCTCCAGGCCGCCGCCGGGCTGGCCGAGGGCGCCAAGGATGTCCGCGGCACCGCACTGGCCGTCGGACGGGTGCCGGACGGCACCACCGCCGACGACCTGCGCACCCTCGTGCTGGACGTGCGGCAGCGCCTGGCGGGCCGGCCCGCCGTCGTCGCCCTGTTCACCGTGACGAACGGCCGCCCGCTGACCGTGGTCGCCACCGACGCCGCAGCCCGCGACCGCGGGCTGCGCGCGGGCGACCTGGTCCGCGCCGCCGCCAAGACCCTCGGCGGCGGAGGCGGCGGCAAGCCGGACGTCGCCCAGGGCGGCGGGCAGAACCCGGAGGCCGTCACCGAGGCCATGGCCGCCGTGGAGCGGCTGGTCGCCGAGGCCGGCTGATGCGGCGCGGCAGGCGCCTCGCCGTCGATGTCGGCGATGCCCGGATCGGGGTCGCCTCGAGCGACCCCGACGGGATGCTGGCCACGCCCGTGGAGACCGTACCGGGGCGCGACGTCCCGGCGGCCCAGCGGCGGCTCGCCGCGCTCGTGGCGGAGTACGAGCCGCTCGAGGTCGTCGTGGGCCTCCCGCGTTCGCTCAGCGGAGGCGAGGGGCCCGCCGCGGCCAAGGTCCGTGCATTCGCCACGCGGCTGGCCGGGAACGTCCACCCGGTGCCGGTGCGGCTGGTCGACGAGCGGATGAGCACCGTCACCGCCGCGCAGGGCATGCGCGCCTCCGGGGTCAGCGCGAAGAAGGGCCGCTCCCGGATCGACCAGGCGGCAGCCGTGGTCATCCTCCAGAGCGCCCTGGAGACCGAACGGACGTCGGGCGGGCCGCCGGGGCAGTGCGTCGAAGTGGTCATCTGATCGCGATACGGTAACGTGCGGCGCGACGCCGGACGTTCGAACACCGTCTCCCCGGACGGACCGCCGAACGGACCGCGCGGTAATCGCGCACACCACCGCTGCCGCTTGGCGGCGCAAGGGGATCGATGACTGACTATGGCCGGGGCCCCGGCTCCGAACCGTGGCACCCGGAAGACCCCCTGTACGGGGACCAGGGATGGCACGGTGGACAGCAGGCCGGCCCTTCCGGCGACTGGGACCAGCAGGCCGACCCGTACGCGGACCCCTACGCCACCGGGCAGTACGCCCAGGGCGGCTACCCGGGCGAGACCTACGCCGCCGGGGGCCACCCGGCCGGCGGCTACCCCGACGCGCCGTACCCCGACGCCGGGTTCCCCGGGCCGCACTACGGCGGTCACCCGGGCGGCGGACCGCAGGCGCACGCGAAGCCCGGCTACGGCGGCCAGGGCGTTCCCGGCCACCAGCAGCCGGGCCCGCACGACACCGGCTGGCAACAGCCGGTGCCGCCGGCCGACCCCTACCAGCAGGGCGGGCAGCCCTATGGAGCGCACGGCGGCCACCCCGGGCACGGCGCCTGGGACACCGGTTCTCCGCACGGCCCGCATACAGGGCAGCCCGGTGACCCGCACGACCTGGGCGCCACCGACCCGTACGGCATGGAGGCCGTCTCCCCGGAGTCCGGCCCCGACGGCCCCGCAGGGGCCCCCGTCGGCCGCGGCAGCGGCCTCCCACGCACCGGCCCCGATCCGGAGACGGGCTGGGACCCCGGCCCCGACCAGGGCGAAAGCGCTTTCTTCGGCGGAGACGACGAGGACGACGACCGCTACGCCGAGGACGACTCCGGCACGGGCCGGGGCGGCGGCCGCAAACGCGGTGGCACCAAGCGCGGCGGCACCAAGCGCCGCAGCGGCGCCGCCTGCCTCGTGGTGATCCTGCTGCTGGGCGGGGTGCTCGGCGCCGCCGCCTGGTTCGGCTACGGCTTCTACCAGTCGCACTTCGCCGCCGCCCCGGACTACAGCGGCGACGGCACCGGCCAGGTCCAGGTGGAGATCCCGGACGGCTCCTCCGTCGCCGACATGGGCACCGCGCTCAAGGAGGCCGGGGTCGTCAAGAGCGGCCAGGCGTTCGTCGAGGCCTCCGCCGGCGACGGCGACAAAGCCCAGTCGGTCCAGCCCGGCTTCTACACGCTGCGCAAGGAGATGTCCGCGGACGCGGCCATCGACATGATGCTCGACCCGGCCAGCCAGAGCAGCCTGATCGTCCCCGAAGGGCTGCGCGCCTCCCGCGTCTTCGAGATGATCGACGAACGCACCGGCTCCGAGAAGGGCACCACCGAGAAGGCGGCCGAATCCGGCGAACTGGGCCTGCCCGAGTGGGCCGACGGGCGCGTCGAGGGCTTCCTCTACCCCTCCCGGTACAGCGTGACCGAGGACTCCGATCCCGCCGACGTCCTGCGCAAGATGGTCGCGCGCGCCGACGCCCACTACGAGAAGGCCGATCTGAAGGGCCAGGCGGACACCCTCGGGCTGGACTCCCCGCTGGACGTCCTCACCGTCGCGAGCCTGGTGCAGGCGGAGGGCAAGTACCAGCGCGACTTCGTGAAGGTGTCCCGCGTCGTCTACAACCGCCTGAAGCCCGACAACACCGAGACCAACGGCTACCTGCAGTTCGACTCGACGTACAACTTCGCCAAGAACCAGTCGACGCTGCACGTGCCGTCGCCGAGCGCCATGGCGAAGTTCGACCACCCGTACAACACGTACGCCAAGAAGGGCCTGCCGCCCGGCCCCATCAACAGCCCCGGCCAGGAGGCGATCGACGCCGCGCTCGACCCGGCCGAGGGCGACTGGTTCTACTTCGTCTCGATCACCGAGGACAACACCGTCTTCTCGGACACCTACGAGGAGCACCGGCGCAACGTCCGGAAGTACGAGGAGGCCCAGCAGTGACGGTGCGGCGGGCGGCTGTGCTCGGCACGCCGATCGGGCACTCCCTCTCGCCCGAACTGCACCGGGCCGCCTACGCCGCCCTCGGGCTCACTGACTGGACCTACGAGCGGTTCGAGGTGGGCGAGGAGGACCTGCGGTCCTTCCTCGCCGGCCTCGGCGAGGAGTGGGCCGGCCTGTCACTGACCATGCCGCTGAAGCGGGCGGTGATCCCTCTGCTCGACGAGGTCAGCGCCACGGCCGCATCGGTGGAGGCCGTCAACACGGTGGTCTTCCGGGCCGACGGCCGCCGCGTCGGCGACAACACCGACATCCCCGGCATGGTCGCCGCCCTGCGGGAACGCGGCGTCGGCCGGATCGAACGGGCCACCGTGCTCGGGGCGGGCGCCACGGCCTCCTCCGCACTTGCCGCGCTGTCCCAGGTGTGCACCGGCCCCGTGGCGGCCTACGTGCGCAGCGACGCCCGCGCGGAGGAGATGCGCGGCTGGGGCGAACGCCTCGGCGTCGACGTGCGGCCCCGTCCCTGGCGCGACGCGGCCGAAGGGCTGGACGCGCCGCTGGTCGTCGCCACCACCCCGGCCCGCGCCGCCGACCACCTGGCGGCCTCGGTGACCGAGCACCCCGGGACCCTTTTCGACGTGCTCTACGACCCCTGGCCCACCCCGCTCGCCGCAGCCTGGGACAAGGCCGGCGGCACGGTCGTCGGCGGACTCGACCTCCTCGTGCACCAGGCGGTGCTGCAGGTCGAGCAGATGACCGGTCGCGCCCCCGCGCCGCTCGCCGCGATGCGTGCGGCGGGCGGGACCGCCCTCGCCCGGCGCGGGGCGCCGGGGAGCTGACACGCCCGTCGTCCGGCACCCGGACCGGCACTCGCCGGACGGGCGGGGCGTGGGAGGATCAAGACGAGGACGACGTGAGCGCCCGGACACCCGCTCCGGGGCGCGAGACGGAGGAGCACCTTTGAGCAGGTTGCGCTGGCTGACGGCCGGGGAGTCGCACGGACCCGCACTGGTGGCGACGCTGGAGGGCCTGCCCTCCGGCGTGCCCGTGACCACGGACATGGTCGCGGACGCCTTGGCGCGCCGCCGCCTCGGGTACGGACGGGGCGCCCGGATGAAGTTCGAGCGCGACGAGGTCACCTTCCTCGGCGGCGTCCGGCACGGCCGCACCCTGGGCTCCCCGGTCGCGATCATGGTCGGCAACACCGAGTGGCCCAAGTGGGAGAAGGTGATGGCCGCCGATCCGGTCGACGCCGACGAACTCGCCGCACTCGCCCGCAACGCCCCGCTGACCCGGCCCCGCCCCGGCCACGCCGACCTGGCCGGCATGCAGAAGTACGGCTTCGACGAGGCACGGCCCGTACTCGAGCGGGCCAGCGCCCGGGAGACCGCCGCACGCGTCGCCCTCGGCACCGTTGCCCGCTCCTACCTGAAGGAGACCGCTGGCATCGAACTGGTCTCCCACGTGGTCGAACTCGGCGCGGCCCGGGCCCCGTACGGCGTGGTCCCCGTGCCCTCGGACGTGGAACGGCTCGACGCCGACCCCGTGCGCTGCCTCGACACCGCGGCGAGCGAGGCGATGGTCGGCGAGATCGACCAGGCCCACAAGGACGGCGACACCCTCGGCGGCGTCGTCGAGGTCCTCGCCTACGGCGTGCCCGTGGGCCTCGGCTCGCACGTGCACTGGGACCGGCGCCTGGATGCCCGGCTGGCCGGCGCGCTGATGGGCATCCAGGCCATCAAGGGCGTCGAACTCGGCGACGGCTTCGACCTCGCCCGCGTCCCCGGCTCCCAGGCGCACGACGAGATCACCCGCACCGACCAGGGCATCCGCCGCACCTCCGGCCGCTCCGGCGGCACCGAGGGGGGCCTGTCCACCGGCGAACTGCTGCGCGTGCGCGCGGCGATGAAGCCCATCGCCACCGTGCCCCGCGCCCTGGCGACCGTGGACGTCACCACCGGCGAGCCCGCCGTTGCCCACCACCAGCGTTCCGACGTGTGCGCCGTGCCCGCCGCGGGTATCGTCGCCGAGGCCATGACCGCCCTGGTCCTCGCCGACGCGGTGGCGGAGAAGTTCGGCGGCGACAGCGTCGCCGAGACCCGCCGCAACGTCACCGGCTACCTCGACAACCTGGAGATCCGGTGACCGGGCCCGTCGTCGTCCTCGTCGGCCCGCCCGGCGCCGGCAAGTCCACCGTCGCCGCCGTTCTCGCCGCACGCCTCCAGGTCGCCCTCCGCGACACCGACGACGATGTCGCACGGCAGGCCGGCAAGGAGATCCCCGAGATCTTCTTCGACGACGGCGAACCGCACTTCCGCTCCCTCGAACGCGCCGCTGTCGCCGCCGCCCTGGCCGAACACGACGGCGTGCTCTCGCTCGGCGGCGGCGCGGTCCTCGCCGAGGAGACCCGCGCGCTGCTCGCCGGGCTGCCCGTCGTCTTCCTCGACATGTCCCTCGCCTCGGCGGTGCGCCGGGTCGGCCTCGACGCGCCCCGTCCGCTGCTCACCGTCAACCCGCGCAAGCAGTGGCGCGAGCTGATGGAGAAGCGCCGCCCCCTCTACACCGAGGTCGCCCGTGCCGTCGTCGGCACGGACGACCGCACCCCCGAAGAGGTCGCGCAGGCCGTCCTCGACGCATTGGAGCTCAAGCAGGCATGAACACCGACGACACGCAGCGGATCACTGTCGGCGGCAGTGCGGGGACCGCGCCCTACGACGTGCTCATCGGACGGCAGCTGCTCGGCGAACTCCCGAAGCTGATCGGGGAGAAGGCGAAAAGGGTCGCCGTCCTCCACCCCGAGGCGCTCGCCGAGACCGGCGACGTGCTCCGGCAGGACCTCGCCGACCAGGGCTACGAAGCGGTCGCCGTCCAGGTGCCGAACGCGGAGGAGGCCAAGACCGCCGAGGTCGCCGCCTACTGCTGGAAGGCCCTGGGTCAGACCGGCTTCACCCGCACCGACGTCATCGTCGGCGTCGGCGGCGGCGCCACCACCGATCTGGCGGGCTTCGTCGCCGCCAGCTGGCTGCGCGGCGTGCGCTGGATCGCCGTGCCCACCACCGTCCTCGGCATGGTCGACGCCGCCGTCGGCGGGAAGACCGGCATCAACACCGCCGAGGGCAAGAACCTCGTCGGCGCCTTCCACCCGCCCGCCGGCGTGCTGTGCGACCTCGCCGCCCTGGAGTCCCTGCCCGTCCACGACTACGTCAGCGGACTCGCCGAGATCATCAAGGCCGGCTTCATCGCCGACCCGGTCATCCTCGACCTCATCGAGAAGGACCCGGAGGCCGCCCGCACGCCCGCCGGGCGGCACACCACGGAACTGCTGCGCCGCTCCATCCAGGTCAAGGCGGACGTCGTCTCCGGCGACCTGAAGGAGTCCGGCCGCCGCGAGATCCTCAACTACGGCCACACCCTCGCGCACGCCATCGAGAAGAACGAGCGCTACGAGTGGCGGCACGGAGCCGCCGTCGCCGTCGGCATGGTCTTCGCCGCCGAACTCGGCCGGATCGCCGGGCGGCTGGACGACGCCACCGCCGACCGGCACCGCGCGGTCCTCACCTCCGTCGGACTGCCTGTCACCTACCGCGGCGATCAGTGGCCCCGGCTGCTGGAGACCATGAGGGTCGACAAGAAGTCCCGCGGCGACCTGCTGCGCTTCATCGTCCTGGAGGGTCTCGCACGGCCCGCGGTGCTCGAAGGTCCCGATCCGGCGATGCTGCTCGCCGCGCACGCGGAGATCGCCGCGTGAGCCCCGCGCGCGAGGTTCTTGTCCTCAACGGGCCGAACCTCGGCCGGCTGGGCTCCCGTGAACCCGACGTCTACGGCACCACCTCCTACGCCGGGCTGGTGCGCCGCTGCACCGAACTGGGCGGGGAACTGGGCCTGGCGGTGGAGGTGCGGGAGACCAACGACGAGGGGGAGATGATCCGCTGGCTGCATGAGGCCGCGGACCGCGCCACGCCCGTGGCGCTCAACCCCGGCGCGTTCACCCACTACTCGTACGGCATGCGGGACGCCGCCGCGCAGCGCACCGCGCCGCTGGTCGAAGTGCACCTCTCCAATCCGCACGCCCGCGAGGAGTTCCGGCACACCTCGGTCGTGGCGGCCGTGGCCGACGGCACGGTCGCCGGCTTCGGCGTCGGCTCCTACGAACTCGCGCTGCGCGCCCTCGCGGACCTGCTCCGCGACTGAACGCGCCGCGCACGTGACCCCGGCCGCGCGCCGGCCGGAAGGGCGCCCGCCCACACGCGCGGGCGACGGGGGAGGGTACCGTTCGGTATCCGACAATCAAACACCTGTGACAATCACAGAGTTGACGGACAGGGGAGCGGATGCAGCAGTACGGGACGCAGCAGCCGTTTCCACCCTCGGGGCCCGCGCCGGGTCACCCGCACGGGGGACAGGTGCCGCACCCCGGTCACCCGCCCGTGCCGCCGCCACCCCAGCCCGGCTGGGTCGGCGGGCCGGCGCAGCCCCCGCCGCCCGCCCCCGCCCCGCCGCCCGCCCCCGCCCCGCCGCCCGCCGACGGCGCCACCGGCCACGTACGCCTGCCCGCCGGCGACCCCGTTCCGCTGCCGCCCCCCGGCCGTGACCCTGCGGCACTGGATGCCGCCCGCGCGGCGGTCGCGGTGCTGCTCATCGGGCCCGCCGGCGCGGGCAAGACCACCGTGGCGCGCCACTGGGCCGACCGCCGGCCCGTCCCGACCGCGCACATCAGTCTCGACGACGTCCGCGAATGGGTCCGGTCCGGTTTCGCCGACCCCCAGTCCGGCTGGAACGACCACTCCGAGGCGCAGTACCGGCTCGCCCGCCGCACCTGCGGATTCGCCGCCCGCAACTTCCTGGCCAACGGCATCTCCTGCATCCTGGACGACGCCGTCTTCCCCGACCGGCCGGTCGTCGGCCTCGGCGGCTGGAAGCGCCACGTCGGGCCCGGGCTCATCCCGGTCGTGGTCCTCCCCGGCCTGGACGTCGTGCTGGAACGCAACGCCGAACGCACCGGCAACCGGCGGCTCAGCGACGAGGAGGTCGCCCACATCCACGGCCGCATGGCCGGCTGGTACGGCTCCGGGCTGCCCATCATCGACAACTCCCGGCAGGACGTCGCCACCACCGCGCGGATGCTGGACGACGTGGTCGCCCGCAGCCTGGCCAGCCCGCCCTCCTGGTAGCCGCGCGCGCCGGGGCCTCAGCGTCCGTCGCCCGCACGGCCCCTCCCGGACGGCCCCGCGCCGCCGTGAACCGTAGGCTCGCGGTATGTCCGACGTGCACTTGCTCCGGCGCTCCCGACTGCGGGAGCGCTGCGCGGCGCACGGCGGCGCGGCGTGCGCGGTCCTCGTCACCCGCGCGGCCAACGTCCGCTACCTGACCGGCAGCGCCGTCCCAGGGGCCGTGCTGCTTCTCGCCCCCGGCGGGCGCGACACGCTCGTCGTCCCCGCCGAACTCGCCCCCGCCGGTCAGCTCGTCTCCGGGGAGCGCAGCCTCCAGCTACAAGCCCCGGCCGCCGCTGACGAGGACGGCGCGGTCACCGCCGCCGCCCTCGCGGCCCGGGCCGGAGCGGACTCGCTGGCCGTCGAGGAGCACGACCTGACTGTGGCCCGCCACCGTGCTCTGGCCACCGCCGCCCCCGGCCTCGGCCTGACCGCGCTGACCTGCACCGTCGAACAGCAGCGGCTGGTGAAGGACGAGGAGGAGATCGCCGCGCTCCGGATCGCCGCGGAGATCACCGACCACGCCCTCGGCGAACTGCTCGAGTCCATACTCGTCGGCCGCACCGAACGCCACCTCGCCCTGGAACTCGAACGCCGGCTCATCGACCACGGCGCCGAGGGCCCGGCCTTCCCCACATCCGTGGCCACCGGCGGCCACGCCGGTCTCGCCGGCCACCTGCCCACCGACCGGCGCGTCGAGGAGGGCGACTTCCTGTCGGTGTGCCTCGGCGCCCGCTACCGCGGATACCGCTGCCGGATCGGGCGCACCTTCGTCATCGGGACGGCACCCTCCGACTGGCAGATCGAGCTGTACGAGCTGGTCTTCGCCGCTCAGCGCGCCGGGCGGGAGGCGCTGCTGCCCGGCATCCCCTGCCGCGAGGTCGACCGCGTCACCCGGCAGGTCCTCGACGCCGCCGGATACGGCGACGCCCTCGGCCCCGCCACCGGCCACGGGGTGGGACTGGAAATCGGAGAGGACCCTCGGCTGGCCCCCGGCGTCATGAGTAAACTGGACGATCGTGTGCCGGTCACCGTCGAACCGGGAGTCCACCTCCCGGGACGGGGCGGAGTCCGGCTCGACGACACACTCGTCGTCCGCCCGTCGGCGGACGGCGGGCCCGAGTTGCTCACGATCACGACCAAGGAGCTGCTGGCCCTGTAGCGCTGGGGCCCGCGCTCGCGCACCCGCAGCAGTCTGTAGGAGATTCCGCCACCGTGGCCACCACGAACGACCTCAAGAACGGCATGGTGCTCAAGCTCGAAGGCGACCAGCTCTGGTCCGTCGTCGAGTTCCAGCACGTCAAGCCCGGCAAGGGCCCCGCTTTCGTCCGCACCAAGCTGAAGAACGTGCTCTCCGGCAAGACCGTCGACAAGACGTTCAACGCCGGCACGAAGGTCGAGACGGCCACCGTGGACCGCCGCGGCATGCAGTTCTCGTACATGGACGGCGAGTACTTCGTCTTCATGGACATGGACACCTTCGACCAGATCCACATCACTCGCGAGGTCGTCGGCACCGCCGCGAACTACCTCATCGAGGGCTTCGAGGCCACCGTGGCGATGTACCAGGGCAACCCGCTCTTCGTGGAGCTGCCCGCCGCCGTCGAGCTGGTCATCGAGCACACCGAGCCCGGTGTGCAGGGCGACCGCTCCACCGGCGGTTCCAAGCCCGCCCGCCTGGAGACCGGTTACGAGGTCGGCGTACCCCTGTTCATCACCACGGGTGAGAAGATCAAGGTCGACACCCGCACCGGCGACTACCTCGGCCGGGTGAACAGCTAACCGTGGCAGCCCGCAACAAGGCGCGGAAACGCGCCTTCCAGATCCTCTTCGAGGCCGACCAGCGCGGCAGCGCCGTGACGGACGTCCTCGCCGACTGGATCCGGCATGCACGGTCCGACCCCCGGCAGCCGCCGGTCGGCGAGTACACCATGGAGCTGGTCGAGGGGTACGCCGAGCACGCGGAGCGCATCGACGAGCTCCTGTCGACCTACTCGGTGGGCTGGACACTGGACCGCATGCCGGACGTGGACCGCAGCATCCTGCGGCTCGGCGCGTACGAGCTGCTGTGGTCGGAGGAGACGCCCGACGCGGTCGTGCTGGACGAGGCCGTGCAGCTCGCGAAGGAGTTCTCCACCGACGACTCGCCGTCGTTCGTCAACGGGCTCCTCGGCCGGCTGAAGGACCTCGGCCCGAGCCTGCGCCGCTGACGGGAGCACGGAGGCCGTCACACGCCGCACCGGATACGCGTGGGGCCCGGGAAGCCACCGGCTTCCCGGGCCCCACGGCGTTTGCTCAGGCCTCCTCGTGCGAGACCGCGCGCCGCGCGTCCGCGTCCAGCACGCCCCAGCTGATCAGCTGTTCGGTCAGTACCGAGGGGGACTGGTCGTAGATCACCGCGAGGGTGCGCAGGTCGTCCTGCCGGATCGACAGGACCTTGCCGTTGTAGTCACCGCGCTGGCTCTGGATGGTGGCCGCGTACCGCTGCAGCGGGCCGGCCTTCTCCGCCGGCACGTGGGCCAGCCGCTCCAGGTCGAGGACCAGCTTCGGCGGCGGCTCTGCGGCCCCGCCCGGCGTGGTGCCCGGAAGCAGCTCCTGCACCGGGACGCCGTAGAAGTCCGCCAGCTCGGCGAGACGCTGTACGGTCACGGCGCGGTCGCCGCGCTCGTACGAGCCGACCACGACGGCCTTCCAGCGCCCCTGGGACTTCTCCTCGACACCATGGAGCGAGAGGCCTTGCTGAGTGCGGATGGCCCGGAGCTTGGCTCCGAGCTGTTTGGCGTATTCGCTGGACATAGGGCTCCCCGGACGAAGTCTTGGTAACTCACTGTGAGATTACGCAGCGTAATGTGCGCCGTCAAGCCGAACGGAGCCCGCTGCGTCCGATCAGGTCGAATACCCGCCCCCGACAGGACAGCGCAGGCAGGGCTGCTACTCTGGGCGGCGCACAACCTCAGACGTCCTTTAAGAACCGTCCCGTGAGGCGGAGAAGGAGGTCCTTTTCGCATGGACACCACCACCGGTCCGACGGCGGCGGGCGACGACCGTCCCGCTGCGCCGCGCCCCGTCCTCGAGGCGCCGGACATCGCGCGGGTCCTCACCCGCATCGCGCACGAGATCGTCGAACGCGCCAAGGGCGCCGACGACGTCGTGCTGCTCGGCATCCCCACTCGCGGCGTCTTCCTCGCCCGCAGGCTGGCCGTCAAGCTCGAGGAGATCACCGGCCGCACCGTGCCCGTCGGCTCCCTCGACATCACCATGTACCGCGACGACCTGCGGATGCGGCCCGCGCGTGCCCTCGCGCGCACCGAGATCCCCGCGGACGGCGTCGACGGACGTCTCGTCGTCCTGGTCGACGACGTGCTCTTCTCCGGCCGCACCATCCGCGCCGCACTCGACGCCCTCGGCGACATCGGACGACCGCGCGCGGTGCAGCTCGCCGTGCTCGTGGACCGCGGCCACCGCGAGCTGCCGATCCGCGCCGACTACGTGGGCAAGAACCTCCCCACCTCGCTGCGGGAGACCGTCAGAGTCCAGCTCACCGAGGAGGACGGCCGCGACGGCGTGCTCCTGGGTACCCGCGCGCCCGCCCCGGCCCGCGAGCGTTAGCACCCCGCCGAACGACTCCCGCGGACGGCGCGCGGCCCACCTCCGCCCCGCGCTGCCGGCAACAGCTCCGCCCGGCACCTCCTCACCCAGACAAGGCAACCGATGAAGCGTCATCTCATCTCGGCCGCCGACCTCACCCGCGACGACGCCGTACTGATCCTCGACACCGCCGAGGAACTCGCCCGCGTCGCGGACCGGCCGGTCAAGAAGCTCCCCACGCTGCGCGGCCGCACCGTGGTCAACCTCTTCTTCGAGGACTCCACCCGCACTCGGATCTCCTTCGAGGCCGCGGCCAAGCGGCTGTCCGCCGACGTCATCAACTTCTCCGCCAAGGGCTCCTCGGTCTCCAAGGGCGAATCCCTCAAGGACACCGCGCTCACCCTGGAGGCCATGGGCGCCGACGCCGTCGTCATCCGCCACCACGACTCCGGCGCCCCGCACCGCCTCGCCACCTCCGGATGGATCGGCGGCAGCGTCGTCAACGCCGGCGACGGCACCCACGAGCACCCCACGCAGGCGCTGCTCGACGCCTTCACCATGCGCCGTCGCCTGTCCGAGGGCGAGGGCACCGGACGCGACCTGGCCGGACGCCACATCACCGTCGTCGGCGACATCCTGCACAGCCGCGTCGCCCGTTCCAACGTCCACCTGCTCAGCACGCTCGGCGCACACGTCACCCTCGTGGCGCCGCCCACGCTCGTCCCGGTCGGCGTCGAGCACTGGCCCTGCGAGGTCAGCTACGACCTGGACGCCGTCCTGGACAAGACCGACGCCGTGATGATGCTGCGCGTCCAGCGCGAACGGATGAACGCCGCCTTCTTCCCCACCGAGCGCGAATACGCCCGCCGCTACGGCCTCGACGGACAGCGCATGGCCCGGATGCCGGCCCACGCCCTGGTGATGCACCCCGGCCCGATGAACCGCGGCATGGAGATCACCGCCGACGTGGCCGACTCCCCGCGCTGCACCGCGGTGGAACAGGTCACCAACGGCGTCAGCATCCGGATGGCCGTCCTCTACCTGCTGCTCGGCGGCAGCGAGCCCGCTGTCGCCACCCAGCCCAGCACGACACCGCCAGCACCCACCGCCGAGGAGAACGACCGATGAGCAAGACCCTGATCCGCGGGGCCCGCGTGCTCGGCGCTGAGCCAACCGACGTACTGATCGAGAACGGCAGGATCGCCGCCACCGGCACGGGCCTGGACGGCACCGGCGCCCCGGTGATCGACGCCGACGGGCAGATCCTGCTCCCCGGTCTCGTCGACCTGCACACCCACCTGCGCGAACCCGGCCGGGAGGACTCCGAGACCGTCCTCACCGGCAGCCGGGCGGCGGCCATGGGCGGGTTCACCGCCGTGCACGCCATGGCCAACACCTTCCCCGTCGCCGACACCGCCGGCGTGGTCGAGCAGGTGTGGCGCCTCGGCCGCGAGTCGGGCTACTGCGACGTGCAGCCCGTCGGCGCCGTCACGGTCGGTCTGGAGGGCAAGCAGCTGGCCGAATTGGGCGCCATGCACGACTCCGCCGCCGGGGTCCGCGTCTTCTCCGACGACGGCAAGTGCGTCGACGACGCCGTGATCATGCGCCGGGCACTGGAGTACGTGAAGGCGTTCGACGGCGTCGTCGCCCAGCACGCCCAGGAGCCGCGGCTCACCGAGGGCGCCCAGATGAACGAGGGCGTCGTCTCCGCCGAACTCGGCCTCGGCGGCTGGCCGGCCGTCGCCGAGGAGTCGATCATCGCGCGGGACGTGCTGCTCGCCGCCCACGTCGGCTCCCGGGTGCACATCTGCCACCTCTCCACCGCGGGCTCGGTGGAGATCGTGCGCTGGGCCAAGTCCAAGGGCTGGGACGTCACCGCCGAGGTCACCCCGCACCACCTGCTGCTCACCGACGAGCTGGTCCGCTCCTACGACCCGGTCTACAAGGTCAACCCGCCGCTGCGCACCGAGGCCGATGTCCGCGCACTGCGCGAGGCGCTCGCCGACGGCACCATCGACTGCGTGGCGACCGACCACGCCCCGCACCCGCACGAGGACAAGGACTGCGAGTGGGGCGCCGCCGCAATGGGCATGGTCGGCCTGGAGACCGCCCTGTCCGTGGTGCAGCACACGATGGTCGACACCGGCCTGCTGGACTGGGCGGGCGTCGCCGACCGGATGTCCACCCGACCCGCGGCCATCGGCCGCCTGGCCGGACAGGGCCGCCCCGTCTCACCGGGTGAGCCCGCCAACCTGACCCTCCTCGACCCGGCATACCGTGGTCAGGTGGACCCCGCGGGCTTCGCCTCGCGCAGCCGCAACACGCCCTACCAGGGTCGTGAGCTGCCCGGACGTGTCACTCACACCTTCCTGCGGGGAACGCCGACGGTCGTCGACGGAAAGCTGCAGTGAGCCCCTTGAACCACCCGAACGTCCTCACCCACCTGAACCACCTGGCCGGCCTCGCCGCGGCGGAGCCGAAGTCCCAGGAAGTGACGAACTGGCCCGCGCGCATCGGCTGGACCGTCGGGCTGCTGCTGTTCGTCGCCCTGCTGTACTGGCTGATGCGGCAGGGCTGGAAGTGGCGCGGCACCCTCCAGGGCGATCTGCCGCCGCTCCCCGCCGCCCCCGCCGACCCCGGCGCGGAGCGCCTGGCGCTCACCGGCCGCTACCACGGCTCGACCACTGCCGGCCAGTGGCTGGACCGCATCGTCGCCCACGGCCTCGGCGTCCGCAGCCGGGCCGAGGTGACCCTCACCGACCGGGGGCTCGACGTCCGCAGGCCCGGCGCCGAGGACTTCTTCGTCCCCGCCGGGCGGCTGCGCGGCGCACGGCTCGACAAGGGCATCGCCGGCAAGGTCCTCACCGAGGGCGGTCTGCTGGTGATCACCTGGGAGCACGGCGACCGCCGCATCGACTCCGGCTTCCGCTCCGACCGCGCCGCCGAGCACCCCGCCTGGGTGGACGCGGTGAACGCCCTGACCGACGCCCAGGAGAGTGCACGATGACGACCCCCGCCCAGCGCACCCGGCCCAACGGCGCGATGCTCGTCCTGGAGGACGGTCGCGTCTTCCGCGGACGCTCCTACGGCGCGGTGGGGGAGACTTTCGGCGAGGCCGTCTTCAACACCGGCATGACCGGCTACCAGGAGACCCTCACCGACCCCTCCTACCACCGCCAGGTGGTCGTCATGACCGCCCCGCACGTCGGCAACACCGGCGTCAACGACGAGGACCCCGAGTCCGGCCGCATCTGGGTCGCCGGCTACGTGGTCCGCGACCCCGCCCGGGTGCCCTCCAACTGGCGCTCGGTGCGCAGCCTCGACGAGGAGCTGACCGCCCAGGGGGTCGTCGGCATCAGCGGCGTCGACACCCGTGCGCTCACCCGGCACCTGCGCGAACGCGGCGCGATGCGCGTCGGCATCTTCTCCGGGACCGCGCTGGGCGAGGAGGCCGCGCTGCTGGAGAGGGTCCGGTCCGCGCCGCAGATGAAGGGCGCCGACCTGTGCGGCGAGGTCGCCACCGACGCGGCGTACGTCGTCCCCGCCCAGGGCGCGAAACGTTTCACCGTCGCCGCCGTCGACCTCGGGATCAAGGGCATGACCCCCTACCGGATGGCCGAACGCGGCATCGAGGTCCACGTCCTCCCCGCGACGGCAACCCTGGACGAGATCTACGCAGTTGAGCCCGACGGCGTGTTCTTCTCCAACGGCCCCGGCGACCCCGCCACCGCCGAACACCCCGTCGCGCTGATGCGCGGCGTGCTCGAGCGCCGGACCCCGCTCTTCGGCATCTGCTTCGGCAATCAGATCCTCGGCCGGGCCCTGGGCTTCGGCACCTTCAAGCTCAAGTACGGCCACCGCGGTATCAACCAGCCCGTCCAGGAACGCACCGACGGGGGCACCTGGAGCGGCGGCAAGGTCGAGGTGACCGCGCACAACCACGGCTTCGCCGTCGACGCCCCGCTCGACGGACCCGCCGACACTCCCTACGGGCGGGCCGAGGTCTCCCACCGCTGCCTCAACGACGACGTCGTCGAAGGTCTGCGGCTCCTCGACCGCCCCGCCTTCAGCGTCCAGTACCACCCCGAAGCGGCCGCCGGCCCCCACGACGCCGCCTACCTCTTCGACCGCTTCGTGACCCTTATGGAGGGCCAGCGTGCCTAAGCGCACTGACATCGCCTGCGTCCTGGTCATCGGCTCCGGCCCGATCGTGATCGGCCAGGCCGCCGAGTTCGACTACTCCGGCACCCAGGCGTGCCGGGTCCTGAAGTCCGAGGGCCTGCGCGTCGTCCTGGTGAACTCCAACCCGGCGACGATCATGACCGACCCGGAGATCGCCGACGCCACCTACGTCGAGCCGATCACCCCGGAGTTCGTCGAGCGGATCATCGCCAAGGAACGGCCCGACGCGCTCCTGCCCACCCTCGGCGGCCAGACCGCGCTCAACACCGCCATCGCCCTGCACGACTCCGGGGTGCTCGCCGAGTACGGCGTCGAGCTGATCGGCGCCGAGGTCGACGCCATCCACAAGGGCGAGGACCGCGACCGCTTCAAGGAGGTCGTCGAGGCGGTCCGCGCGAAGACCGGACACGGCGAGTCCGCCCGGTCGGTCATCTGCCACACCATGGACGACGTCCTCGCCGGGGTGGACACCCTCGGCGGCTACCCCGTCGTCGTCCGGCCGTCCTTCACCATGGGCGGCGCCGGCTCCGGCTTCGCCCACGACGAGGACGAGCTGCGCCGCATCGCCGGCCAGGGCCTGACGCTCTCCCCGACCACCGAGGTGCTCCTGGAGGAGTCCATCCTCGGCTGGAAGGAGTACGAGCTGGAGCTGATGCGTGACCGGCACGACAACGTCGTGGTGGTCTGCTCCATCGAGAACTTCGATCCGATGGGCGTGCACACCGGCGACTCCATCACCGTCGCGCCCGCGATGACCCTGACCGACCGCGAGTACCAGATCCTGCGCGACGTCAGCATCGCCGTCATCCGCGAGGTCGGCGTGGACACCGGCGGCTGCAACATCCAGTTCGCCGTCAATCCCGAGGACGGCCGGGTCGTCGTCATCGAGATGAACCCCCGCGTCTCCCGGTCCTCCGCCCTCGCCTCCAAGGCCACCGGCTTCCCCATCGCGAAGATCGCCGCACGGCTCGCCATCGGCTACACCCTGGACGAGATCCCCAACGACATCACGGAGAAAACCCCGGCGTCGTTCGAGCCGACACTCGACTACGTCGTCGTCAAGGCGCCACGCTTCGCGTTCGAGAAGTTCCCCGCCGCCGACAGCACGCTGACCACCACCATGAAGTCGGTCGGAGAGGCCATGGCCATCGGCCGCAACTTCCCCGAGGCCCTCAACAAGGCGCTGCGCTCCCTGGAGAAGAGGGGCTCCCAGTTCGACTTCACCGGCACGCCCGGCGACAAGGCTGCCCTCCTCGCCGAGGCCGTACGCCCCACCGACGGCCGGATCAACACCGTCATGGACGCCATCCGGGCCGGTGCCACACAGCAGGAGGTCTTCGACGCCACGAAGATCGACCCCTGGTTCACCGACCAGCTCTTCCTCATCCACGAGATCGCCCAGGAGGTCGCCGCCGCCGAACGCCTCGACGCCGGTCTCCTCGACCACGCCAAGCGGCACGGCTTCTCCGACGCCCAGATCGCCGCCGTCCGCGGCCTGCGCGAGGACGTCGTCCGCGAGGTGCGGCACGCGCTCGGCGTCCGCCCGGTCTACAAGACCGTCGACACCTGCGCCGCCGAGTTCGCCGCCCGTACCCCGTACTTCTACTCCTCCTACGATGAGGAGACCGAGGTCGCGCCCCGCGAGAAGCCGGCCGTGATCATCCTCGGCTCCGGTCCCAACCGCATCGGCCAGGGCATCGAGTTCGACTACTCCTGCGTCCACGCCTCCTTCGCCCTGCACGACGCGGGCTACGAGACCGTCATGGTCAACTGCAACCCGGAGACCGTTTCCACCGACTACGACACCTCCGACCGGCTCTATTTCGAGCCGCTCACCCTGGAGGACGTTCTGGAGATCGTGCACGCGGAACAGCAGGCCGGACCGGTCGTGGGCGTCGTCGTGCAGCTCGGCGGCCAGACCCCGCTCGGGCTCGCCCAGGCGCTCAAGGACAACGGGGTGCCCATCGTCGGCACCTCCCCGGAGGCCATCAACCTCGCCGAGGAGCGCGGAGCCTTCGGCCGCGTCCTCACCGACGCCGGCCTGCCCGCCCCCAAGTACGGCACTGCCTACTCCTTCGACGAGGCCAAGGGCATCGCCGCCGAGATCGGCTACCCGGTCATGGTGCGGCCCTCCTACGTCCTCGGCGGACGCGGCATGGAGATCGTCTACGACGAACCCTCCCTCGCCGAGTACCTCACCCGGCACGCCGGACTGATCTCCGAACACCCGGTGCTGGTGGACCGCTTCCTCGACGACGCCATCGAGATCGACGTGGACGCCCTCTACGACGGCCACGAGCTCTACCTCGGCGGCGTCATGGAGCACATCGAGGAGGCCGGCATCCACTCCGGCGACTCCGCCTGCGCGCTGCCGCCCATCACCCTCGGTGGCCACGACATCAAGCGCCTCCGCTCCTCCACCGAGGCCATCGCGGCCGGAGTCGGCGTCCGCGGACTGATCAACATCCAGTTCGCCATGGCCGGCGACATCCTCTACGTCCTGGAGGCCAACCCGCGCGCCTCCCGCACCGTGCCCTTCACCTCCAAGGCCACGGCCGTGCCGCTGGCCAAGGCCGCCGCCCGCATCTCGCTGGGCGCCACCGTGGCCGAGCTGCGTGCCGAGGGGATGCTGCCGGCCGAGGGCGACGGAGGCACCCTGCCGATGGACGCGCCGATCTCCGTCAAGGAAGCCGTCATGCCGTGGACGCGCTTCCGCGACGTCCACGGCCGGGGCGTGGACACCATCCTCGGCCCGGAGATGCGGTCCACCGGCGAGGTGATGGGCATCGACTCCGTCTTCGGCACCGCCTACGGCAAGTCGCAGGCCGCCGCCTACGGCGCGCTGCCCACCAAGGGCCGCGCGTTCGTCTCGGTCGCCAACCGCGACAAGCGGTCGCTGATCTTCCCCGCCCGGGAACTCGTCGCGCTCGGCTTCG
Source organism: Streptomyces sp. RKND-216 (assembly GCF_004795255.1). NCBI lineage: Bacteria > Bacillati > Actinomycetota > Actinomycetes > Kitasatosporales > Streptomycetaceae > Streptomyces > Streptomyces sp. RKND-216. The sequence continues at coordinate 5,500,582 of NZ_SSBQ01000002.1, forward strand.
AGCTGCTCGCCACCTCCGGCACGGCCGAGGTCCTGCGGCGCAACGGCATGCACGCCACCGTGGTGCGCAAGCACAGCGAGGGGGAGGGCCCGAACGGCGAGAAGACCATCGTCCAGCTCATCCACGACGGCCAGGTCGACCTCATCGTCAACACCCCCTACGGCACCGGCGGCCGCCTGGACGGCTACGACATCCGCACCGCCGCCGTCGCCCGCTCCGTGCCCTGTCTCACCACGGTCCAGGCGCTCGCCGCCGCCGTGCAGGGCATCGACGCGCTCGGCAGGGGAGAGGTCGGAGTCCGCTCCCTCCAGGAGCACGCCGGCCACCTGACCGCCGCCCGCGGCGTCTGAGGGGGGACATGTACCGGCTGCTCTTCCGCACGGTCCTGAGTCGGATGGACGCCGAGCGCGCCCATCACCTGGCCACCGCCTGGATCGCCCTCGCGGCCCGCGTCCCCGTGCTGCGCACCCTCCTCGCCGCCTGCCTCGCGCAGCGCCGCCGCGCGCTGCGCACCGAGGCGCTGGGCCTGCGCATGCACGGCCCGTTCGGGCTCGCTGCGGGCTTCGACAAGAACGCGACCCTCATCGACGGCATGGCGATGCTCGGCTTCGACCACGTCGAGACCGGCACCGTGACCGCGCGGCCGCAGCCCGGGAACCCCGGGCCGCGACTGTTCCGCCTGGTCCCGGACCGTGCGCTGGTCAACCGGATGGGCTTCAACAACGACGGCTCGGCGTCCGTTGCCGCACGCCTGGCCCGCCGCGCCGCCCGCGGCCCGGCGTTCCGCACCACCGTCGGTGTCAACATCGGCAAGACCAAGGCCGTCCCCGAGGCGGAGGCCGTCGCGGACTACGTCACCTCGGCCGAGCGGCTGTCGCCCTACGCCGACTACCTGGTCGTCAACGTCTCCTCGCCCAACACCCCCGGGCTCCGGAACCTGCAGGCCGCGGAGCAGCTCCGCCCGCTGCTGACGGCCGTACGGGAGGCCGCCGACCGGACGGTGCCGGGCCGCCGGGTGCCGCTGCTGGTCAAGATCGCCCCCGACCTGGCCGACGAGGACGTCGACGCGGTCGCCGACCTCGCCCTCGACCTGGGGCTGGACGGGATCATCGCCACCAACACCACCGTCGCCCGTGACGGCCTCGGGCTCACCGCCGACCCGGCCGTCGTCGCCGAGACCGGCGGCCTGTCCGGCGCTCCCCTGAAGCAACGCTCCCTGGAGGTGCTGCGCCGGCTGTACGAGCGGGTCGGCGACCGCATCGTCCTGGTCGGCGTGGGCGGCGTCGAGGACGCCGAGGACGTCTGGCGGCGCATCCTCGCCGGCGCCACCCTGGTCCAGGGCTACAGCGCGTTCGTCTACCGCGGCCCGCTGTGGTGCCGCTCGGTCCACAAGGGCCTGGCCGCACGCCTCGCCGCCAGCCCGCACGCCACCCTCGCCGAAGCCGTCGGCGCAGACACCCGGAAGGCCACTCCATGAGCCCCGCACCCGCCCAGGAACCCTTCGGCGTCCGCCTCCGCGCCGCGATGGACGCCCGCGGCCCGCTCTGCGTCGGCATCGACCCGCACCCCTCGCTGCTCGCCTCCTGGGGCCTGGCCGACGACGTCGGCGGCCTGGAGACCTTCACCCGCACCGTGGTCGAGGCGCTCGCCGACCGCGTCGCCGTGCTCAAGCCGCAGTCCGCGTTCTTCGAACGCTTCGGCTCCCGCGGCGTCGCCGTCCTCGAACGCGCGGTGGCCGAGGCCCGCGGCGCAGGAGCGCTGGTGATCACCGACGCCAAGCGGGGCGACATCGGCTCCACCATGGCCGCCTACGCCGCCGCCTACCTGGAGAAGGGCTCCCCGCTGTTCTCCGACGCCGTCACCGTCAGCCCCTACCTCGGCCTCGGTGCGCTGCGGCCCGCCCTGGAGACGGCCCGGGACAACGGATGCGGCGTCTTCGTCCTGGCCCTCACCTCCAATCCGGAGGGCGCCGAGGTGCAGCACGCCCGCGGCGAGGACGGCCGCACCGTCGCCGCGGCCGTGCTGGAGCAGCTCCGTGCGGAGAACGCCGGGGCGGAGCCGTTCGGCTCGTTCGGCGCGGTCGTCGGCGCCACCCTCGGCGACGTCCCGGAACGCCTCGGCGCGCCGCTCGCGATCAACGGGCCGCTGCTGGCGCCCGGGATCGGCGCACAGGGCGCCGCCGCCGAGGACCTGCCCCGCGTCTTCGGGGCCGCCGCCTCCCACGTGCTGCCCAGCGTGAGCCGCGGCGTGCTGCGGCACGGGCCCGGCGTGGAGGCCCTGCGTGCGGCCGCCGCGACACAGGCGGAGGAGCTCGCCCGCTTCCTCTCCTGAGTCTTTCTGTGGTGATATGTCCGTAAATGACCCCAGGGGAAACAAGCTGACCAGGACTTTTCCGCAGTTATCGCTGACTGGAGCGCCCTCGGCCGCTAGTCTCCGTCGGGAGCACGTAGAAGTGGAGCCTCCCCAGGTCCGAAGGGGCAGGGGGACGCGTTGCTCGGTGCTCCGCGGGTGCGGAGCCGCCAGGCTCCACACCGATCCATATCCGACAGTTCGACATCCGAGGTGACGTAGGCGTGGCTCTTCCGCCCCTTACCCCTGAACAGCGCGCAGCCGCGCTCGAGAAGGCCGCCGCGGCTCGCCGGGAGCGCGCCGAGGTCAAGAACCGGCTGAAGCACTCCGGCGCTTCCCTCCACGAAGTCATCAAGCAGGGCCAGGAGAACGACGTCATCGGCAAGATGAAGGTCAGCGCCCTCCTGGAGAGCCTGCCCGGCGTCGGCAAGGTCCGCGCCAAGCAGATCATGGAGCGACTGGGCATCTCCGAGAGCCGCCGCGTGCGCGGTCTCGGGTCCAACCAGATCGCGGCCCTGGAGCGGGAGTTCGGCAGCGCCTGAATCCCCAGGTTTCCCGCCCCGGCGGGAAACCTGGATAATCGCTCCATGGCTCATCGTCCGCGGCTGACCGTGCTCTCCGGCCCCTCCGGGGTCGGCAAGAGCACGGTCGTCGCCCATCTGCGCAAAGAACACCCCGAGGTCTGGCTCTCGGTCTCCGCCACCACCCGTGCCCCCCGCCCCGGCGAGAAGCACGGCGTGCAGTACTTCTTCGTCGACGACGAGGAGTTCGACAAGCTCGTCGCCAACGGCGAACTGCTGGAGTGGGCCGAGTTCGCGGGCAACCGCTACGGCACGCCCCGGCGCGCCGTGCTGGACCGGCTGGAGGCCGGCGAGTCGGTGCTCCTGGAGATCGACCTCCAGGGCGCCCGGCTGGTCCGGGCCTCCATGCCCGAGGCCCGGCTGGTCTTCCTGGCCCCGCCGAGCTGGGAGGAGCTGGTGCGCAGACTCACCGGCCGCGGCACCGAGGCGCCCGAGGTGATCGAACGCCGGCTGGCCGCCGCCCGCACCGAGCTGGCGGCCGAGTCGGAGTTCGACACCACCCTGGTCAACACCTCCGTCCAGGACGTCTCCGCCGAGCTGCTAGCCTTGATGAACGACGAGTGACCTCAGCGGCGCCGACCCGTGCCGACGGGATTTCCGCCCGCCACTCGTGAACCATCCTCGACACTCCGGAAGGTTTCAGCGTGTCCTCTTCCCTCACCACGCCCGAGGGCATCATCAACCCGCCGATCGACGAGCTGCTCGAGGCCACCGACTCGAAGTACAGCCTGGTGATCTACGCCGCCAAGCGCGCACGCCAGATCAACGCGTACTACTCGCAGCTCGGCGAGGGCCTGCTGGAGTACGTCGGCCCGCTGGTGGACACCCACGTCCACGAGAAGCCGCTCTCCATCTCGCTGCGGGAGATCAACGCGGGCCTCCTCACCTCCGAAGCCGTGGACGGCCCGGTCACCCCGTAAGCACGGCACCCAGCACGGGCCCGGCAGCGCGGCTGCCGGGCCCCTGGTGTGTCATGGAACCCTGACGCCGGGCGCCCGGAGGCCGGGCCCCGGCCTGAGCACGAGTGGGGAGCAACGATGGACCGGGCCCGTACCGAGGTCGTGCTGGGAGTGAGTGGCGGCATCGCCGCCTACAAGGCGTGCGAGCTGCTGCGGCGCCTCACCGAGTCCGGGCACGCCGTCACCGTGGTGCCCACCGCCTCCGCGCTGCGCTTCGTCGGCGAACCGACCTGGGCGGCGCTGTCCGGCCGCCCCGCCGCCACCGAGGTCTGGGAGACGGTGCACGAGGTGCCGCACGTGCGCATCGGGCAGCGCGCCGACCTCGTCGTCGTCGCGCCCGCCACCGCGGACCTGCTCGCGAAGGCCGCCCACGGCATGGCGGATGACCTGCTGACCAACACGCTGCTCACCGCCCGCTGCCCCGTCCTCTTCGTCCCGGCCATGCACACCGAGATGTGGGAGCACCCGGCCACCAGGGAGAACGTCGCCACCCTGCGCCGTCGCGGCTGCGTCGTCCTCGAACCGGGGGTCGGCCGCCTGACCGGCGCCGACACCGGCCGGGGCCGGCTGCCCGACCCGGACCAGATCTTCCAGGCATGCCGGAACGTCCTGGCCCGCGGCGCCGCGCCCGCCGACCTGTCCGGACGGCACGTGGTGGTCAGCGCCGGCGGCACCCGCGAGCCGCTGGACCCGGTCCGCTACCTGGGCAACCGCTCCTCCGGCAAGCAGGGCTACGCCCTCGCCCGCACGGCGGCCGCGCGTGGCGCCCGGGTCACTCTGGTGGCCGCCAACACGGCGCTGCCCGACCCCGCCGGCGTGCGGGTGGTCCCCGTCGGCACCGCCGTCGAACTGCGGGAACGGGTACTCGAGGCCGCGGGCGACGCCGATGCCGTGGTGATGGCCGCCGCGGTCGCCGACTTCCGGCCCGCCGCCTACGCCACCGGGAAGATCAAGAAACAGGAGGGCCGGGACCCCGAGCCGGTCGCCCTCGTGCGCAACCCCGACGTGCTCGCCGAAGTGGCCGGCGACCGGACCCGGCCGGGGCAGGTCGTCGTCGGGTTCGCCGCGGAGACCGACGACGTACTGGCCAACGGGCGCGCCAAGCTCGTCCGCAAGGGCTGCGACCTGCTGGTCGTCAACGAGGTGGGGGAGCGGCGCACCTTCGGCGCCGAGGAGAACGAGGCGGTGGTGCTCGGCGCCGACGGCAGCGAGACCCCGGTCCCGTACGGCCCCAAGGAGGCACTCGCCGACACGGTGTGGGACCTGGTGCGGGACCGCTTTCCGCGGTCCTGAGGTTTTCCCTGAATCATGTCGCAGTTCGAGACACCGCGATTGGATTCGGGCCGGCATGGATAAACTGGCCACGGATCGTCATCGGGCGCAGCCCCCGACGCATCCGGCCATGTTCAGCCAGCAGCCGCTGCAACCCCAGGGAGCGATGTGTCCCGCCGCCTGTTCACCTCGGAGTCCGTGACCGAGGGTCACCCCGACAAGATCGCCGACCAGATCAGCGACACCATTCTCGACGCCCTGCTCAAGGACGACCCGACCTCGCGCGTCGCCGTCGAGACGCTTATCACCACGGGCCTGGTGCACGTGGCCGGCGAGGTCACCACCAAGGCCTACGCGCCCATCGCCTCGTTGGTGCGCGGCAAGGTCCTGGAGATCGGTTACGACTCCTCGAAGAAGGGCTTCGACGGTGCGTCCTGCGGCGTGTCGGAGTCCATCGGAGCGCAGTCCCCGGACATCGCCCAGGGCGTCGACACCGCGTACGAGAAGCGCGTCGAAGGCGACGAGGACGAACTCGACAAGCAGGGCGCCGGCGACCAGGGCCTGATGTTCGGCTACGCCTGCGACGAGACGCCCGAGCTGATGCCGCTGCCCATCACCCTGGCGCACCGCCTCTCCCAGCGGCTCTCGGCCGTCCGGAAGAACGGCACCATCCCCTACCTGCGCCCCGACGGCAAGACGCAGGTCACCATCGAGTACGACGGTGACAAGGCGATCCGCCTGGACACCGTCGTGGTGTCCTCGCAGCACGCGGCGGACATCGACCTCGACTCCCTCCTCGCCCCCGACATCCGCGAGTTCGTGGTGGAGCCGGAGCTGAAGCAGCTCGTCGAGGACGGCATCAAGATCGAGACCGAGGGCTACCGGCTGCTGGTGAACCCCACCGGCCGCTTCGAGATCGGCGGCCCGATGGGCGACGCCGGGCTCACCGGCCGCAAGATCATCATCGACACCTACGGCGGCATGGCCCGCCACGGCGGCGGCGCCTTCTCCGGCAAGGACCCGTCCAAGGTCGACCGCTCCGCCGCCTACGCGATGCGCTGGGTCGCCAAGAACGTCGTCGCCGCGGGCCTCGCCACCCGCTGCGAGGTGCAGGTGGCGTACGCCATCGGCAAGGCCGAACCGGTCGGCCTCTTCGTGGAGACCTTCGGCACCGCCAAGGTCGAGGTGGAGAAGATCGAGCAGGCCATCTCGGACGTCTTCGACCTCCGCCCGGCCGCGATCATCCGCGACCTGGACCTGCTGCGCCCGATCTACGCCCAGACCGCCGCCTACGGGCACTTCGGCCGCGAGCTGCCGGACTTCACCTGGGAGCGCACCGACCGCGTCGACGCACTCCGCCAGGCCGTCGGCCTGTAACCGGCCCGCTGCCGCCCGCTCACGCCGGGGCCCGGACGTCCGCCACGGACATCCGGGCCCCGGCGCGTGCGGGGGGGAGACGCCCGGACCGTGCCCCGCGCTGTTCCCTCGGTCCGGCAGCCGTGACGTCCGATGTCCGAGCCGTCTGGTAGCAAGGAAGCCGTGAGCAGCGACGACGACACAGACGACTCCGCGGCGCGGCCGCCGGAGCAGCTCGCCCTGCTCCGCGACACCGTCCGACGCAGCCGGGAACCCCGCGCCCGGCCGCGCACCTGGCGCGGCGCCGCGCTGGCGCCCGAGCGTCCCGTCGCCCGCGTCCTCGTCGACAAGGGACTGGTCCACCTCGACCGCTACTTCGACTACGCGGTCCCGGCCGCGATGGACGACGAGGCCGCCCCCGGCGTCCGCGTCCGGGTCCGCTTCGGAGCGGGGGAGAAGCAGGGCCGGCGCGAGGGCGGCCGCCTCACCGGCGGCTTCATCGTCGACCGGGTCGAGGAGAGCGACTACCCCGGCACCCTGGCCCCCCTCGCGCAGGTGCTGTCGCCCGAGCCCGTGCTCACTCCCGGCCTGCTCGCCTTGTGCCGGACCGTCGCCGACCGGTACGCCGGCTCGCTCGCCGACGTGGTGCAACTCGCCGTTCCGCCCCGGATGGCCCGCGCCGAGAAGGCCGCGTCACCGCCTCCCCAGCCCCCTCCGCCCGCGCCGCGGCCGGAGGGCTGGGAGCGCTACCCCCGAGGGTCCGGCTTCCTCGACGCCCTCGCCCGGGGTGCGGCACCCCGCGCGGTGTGGACCGCGCTGCCCGGCCCCGGCTGGCCGGACGAACTGGCCCGAGCCGTCGCTGCCACGCTGTCCGGCGGCCGGGGAGCCCTCGCGGTCCTGCCCGACGGCCGCAGCGCCGCCCGCGCGGACGAGGCGCTCACCGCGCTGCTCGGCCCCGGCCACCACGTCATGCTCACCGCCGACGCCGGTCCGGAGGCCCGCTACCGCCGCTGGCTCGCCGTCTCCCGCGGCTCCGTGCGCGCCGTCGTGGGCACCCGCGCCGCGATGTTCGCCCCCGTCCGGGACCTCGGCCTGGCCGCCCTCTGGGACGACGCCGACCCGGCCCACAGCGACGACCACGCACCCCAGCCGCACGCCCGCGAGGTACTGCTGCTGCGCGCGGCCCACGAGCAGGCCGGCTTCCTGCTCGGCGCCCACGGCTGCACCGTCGAGGCCGCCCAGCTCGTCGACAGCGGCTGGGCCCGGCCGCTGACCGCCGACCGCGCCACGGTCCGCGCCGCCGCCCCCGCCGTCCGCACCGTCGGCGACGGCGACGAGGCCCGCGACCCCGCCGCCCGCGCCGCCCGGCTGCCCAGCATCGCCTGGCGGACCGTGCGCGACGCGCTGGAGGAGGGCCCCGTCCTGGTCCAGGTGCCCCGTCGCGGCTACGTCCCACGGCTGTCCTGCGTCCGCTGCCGTACCCCGGCACGCTGCACCCGCTGCCACGGACCGCTGGAAGCCACCGGAGCGGAGGAGACGCTGCGCTGCGCCTGGTGCGCAGCCGAGGCCCCCGGCTGGGCCTGCCCGGAGTGCGGAGGCACCCGGCTGCGCGGGTCGGTCTTCGGGACGCGCCGCACGGCGGAGGAACTGGGCAGGGCGTTCCCCGCCGTGCCCGTCCGGACCTCCGGCCGCGACCACATCCTGGACTCCGTCCCGGACCGGCCGGCCCTCGTCGTCTCCACGCCCGGCGCCGAACCGCCCGCCACGGGTGCTGGCTACGCGGCGGCGCTGCTGCTCGACGGCTGGGCCCTGCTGGGCCGGCCCGACCTGCGGGCCGACGAGGAGGCGCTGCGCCGCTGGCTGTCGGCGGCGGCGCTGGTCCGTCCGGGGGGCGAGGGCGGCAGCGTCCTGGTCGTCGCCGAGCCGACGCTGCGCCCGGTGCAGGCACTGCTGCGCTGGGACCCCGCTGGCCACGCGGTCCGCGAACTCGCCGAACGCGCCGAACTCGGCTTCCCCCCGGTCTCCCGGATGGCGGCGGTCAGCGGCCCCGCCGACGGCGTCGCCGCGTTCCTCGCCCAGGCCGGGCTGCCGGAACGAGCCGAGGTACTGGGGCCGGTGCCGCTGCCGGTCGTCCCGGCCGGCCGGCCCCGCCGTACCGGAGAGCCCCCGCCCGGCGAACAGTGGGAGCGGGCGCTGATCCGGGTCCCGCCCGGCGACGGCGCGGCGCTGGCGGCCGCGCTGAAGCAGACCCAGGCGCTGCGGCTGGCCCGGCGCGAAGGGCCGGCCGTGCGGCTCCGCATCGACCCGCCCGACATCGGCTGACGGCCGCCCGTCGACCGGTTCCGGATCCTTCCCCGCCGGGCAAGGCCGAAGCCGCACCGCGGCACGCCCCGGGCACACGGCCGCCCGGCGCCCCGGCCGGGGGAGGGCCGGAGGCGCCGGGCGGTGTGACGGCTGCGGAGGGTTCAGCCGTTGCGAGGGCCCGGGAACACCCCAGGCCGGGTCTCCGGGCGCACCGGCCGCACAGGCGGCGCGGGCACCGACCGGGCGGCGGGCACGGCTCCGGGCGTCGCCGGCGCGCGTCCCGCGACGGCCGGCGCCACGGGGGCCACGGGCCGCCGCCCGGTCGGCGGGCCCGCGGTCTCCTCCGGACCCGGCACCGGCGGCACCTGCTGCTGCGCGGCGGTGCTGCCGGTGCTGCGCCGCGCACCGTAACGGCGGTGCACCGCCTGCTTGGTGACGCCGAGCGCCGAGCCCACCGCGTCCCAGGAGAAGCCCAGTGAACGGTCGAAGTCGACGGCCGCCGTCACCAGGGTCTCGACGCTGTCGCGCAGTTCCTGGGCGAGCCGCACGGTCGGCGCCGGGGCCCGTCCGTAGACGACGAAACCGGTCGACGGGCCGGTACGGCGGGGTCGGTAGACGTTGCCGAGCTGCGCGGTGAGCGTCCGCAGCGCGTCCACCTGCCTGCGGACCCGCTCGATGTCCCGGACCAGCAGGTGCAGGCTGGCCCGCGCCTGAGCGTCGTGGGTTGCGTGGTCGGCCATGAAGAAGCCTCTCGAGCCGGCGTGACGGGAAGGTACGACGAGGCCACCGCTGCGGCCTCGTGAGGTCAATCTGCTTTGACCAACGCGGCAACGCCCGGATCAGTCACGCCCCGGGGGCGTACAAGCGCCCGTACGAGTCGCACCGCGCGCCCCCGCCCGGGGTCAGCCCCGTAGACTCGTCGGCGCCGTACCACCGCTGCGAGAGGTCACCACCCACCGATGAGGCTCGTCTTCGCCGGAACACCCGAGGTCGCCGTACCCGCCCTGGACGCCCTGCTCGCGTCCGACCGGCACGAGGTCGTCGCCGTCGTCACCCGCCCGGACGCGCCCGCAGGCCGCGGCCGGCACATGGTGGCCAGCCCCGTCGCGCAGCGCGCCCGCGAGGCGGAGATCGAGGTGCTCCGCCCGGAGCGGCCCCGCGACCCCGCCTTCCTCGCACGTCTCGCCGAGATCGCGCCCGACTGCTGCCCCGTCGTCGCCTACGGCGCCCTGCTGCCCCGCGCCGCCCTGGACATCCCCCGGCACGGCTGGGTCAACCTGCACTTCTCGCTGCTGCCCGCGTGGCGCGGCGCCGCCCCCGTGCAGCACGCGGTGCTCGCCGGCGACGACATGACCGGCGCGTCCACGTTCCTCATCGAGGAGACCCTCGACTCCGGGCCGGTCTACGGCGTGCTCACCGAACGCCTCCGCCCCACCGACACCAGTGGCGACCTCCTCACCCGGCTCGCCTTCGCCGGGGCAGGCCTGCTCGCCGCCACCATGGACGGCATCGAGGACGGCACCCTGGAAGCCGCTCCGCAGCCGGCGGACGGCGTCAGCTTCGCCCCGAAGATCACTGTGGAGGACGCCCGCATCGACTGGACGGCGCCCGCGCTGCGCGTGGACCGCGTGGTCCGCGGCTGCGCCCCCGCCCCCGGCGCCTGGACGACCTTCCGCGGCGAACGACTGAAGGTGCGCACCGCGGAACTCGCCCCCGAGCACACGGAGGCGGCGCCCGGCGAACTCGTCGCGGGCAAGAAGGCCGTCCACGCCGGCACCGGGTCGCACGCGGTGCGGCTGCTGTGGGTGCAGCCGCAGGGCAAGAAGCCGATGCAGGCCGCGGACTGGGCTCGCGGCGTGCGCATCCAGCCCGGCGAGACGCTCGGCGTCTGACACGCCGCGGCTACCCTGGACGCACCGCCCCACCACACCGCACCCGGAGCACCTTCCCACCGTGAGCAACAGGCCGCGCCGCCCCGCCAAGCCGTACCGCCGACCCCGCAGGGACCCCGTCCGCATCCTCGCCTTCGAGGCCCTGCGTGCCGTCGACGAACGCGACGCCTACGCCAACCTCGTGCTCCCCCCACTGCTCCGCAAGGCCCGCACCGCGGGCGACCTCGACGCCCGCGACGCGGCGCTGGCCACCGAACTAGTCTACGGCACGCTCCGCCACCAGGGCACCTACGACGCGATCATCGCCGAATGCGTCGACCGGCCGCTGCGCGACGTCGACCCGCCCGTCCTGGACGTGCTCTCGCTCGGCGCCCACCAGCTCCTCGGCACCCGCATCCCCACCCACGCCGCCGTCAGCGCCACCGTCGAACTCGCCCGTGTCGTCCTCGGCGACGGCCGCGCCAAGTTCGTGAACGCCGTGCTGCGCCGCATCGCCGCCGACGACCTGGACGGCTGGCTGGACCGCGTCGCCCCGCCGTACGACGACGACGCCGAGGAACACCTCGGCATCCGCCATTCCCACCCCCGGTGGGTCGTGTCCGCGCTGTGGGACGCCCTCGGCGGCGGCCGCAGGGGGATGGAGGAACTCCTCGCCGCCGACAACGACCGCCCCGAGGTCACCCTCGTCGCCCGCCCCGGCCGCACCACCCCCGGCGAACTGCTGGCCACCGTCCCCGACGCGGCCCCCGGCCGCTGGTCGCCCTACGCGGTCCGGCTCAGCGAGGGCGGCGACCCCGGCACCCTGGAGACCGTGCAGGACGGCCGCGCCGGAGTCCAGGACGAGGGCAGCCAGCTGGTCGCCCTCGCCCTGGCCGCCGCCCCCCTCGACGACGGCCCGGACGCCTCCTGGCTGGACGCCTGCGCGGGCCCCGGAGGCAAGGCCGCGCTGCTCGCCGCGCTCGCGGCCCGGCGCGGAGCCACCCTGACAGCCGGCGAACGGCAGCATCACCGCGCGCGCCTGGTCGCCCGCGCGCTGCGCGGCAACCCGGGCCCCTACCAGGTCCTCACCGCCGACGGCACCCGCCCGCCCTGGCGGGACGGCGCCTTCGACCGGGTCCTGGTCGACGTGCCCTGCACCGGCCTGGGAGCGCTGCGCCGCCGCCCCGAGGCACGCTGGCGCCGCCGCCCCGAGGACCTGGCGGGCTTCGCACCCCTCCAGCGCGGCCTGCTGGAGCAGGCGCTGAAGGCCACCCGCCCGGGCGGGGTCGTCGGCTACGTCACCTGCTCCCCGCACCCTGCGGAGACCCGTGCCGTCGTCGACGACGTCCTCAAGCACACCGGGGGCGCCGAACTTCTCGACGCCCGCCCGCTGCTGCCCGACATGCCGGGCCTCGGCGACGGCCCCGACGTGCAGTTGTGGCCGCACCTGCACCACACCGACGCCATGTACCTGGCGCTGCTGCGCCGCACCGGCTGACCCGCGACCCGGCCGACCCGCGACCCCGGCGGACCGGCGACCCGGCGGGCCGCGCGCCGACCCGCCCGCGAACCGGCCCCCGGGACCGGGATACTGGAGGCATGGCACAGATCAACCCGAGCATCCTGTCGGCCGACTTCGCCCGCCTCGCCGACGAGGCGAGGGCGGTCGAGGGCGCGGACTGGCTGCACGTCGACGTGATGGACAACCACTTCGTCCCCAACCTCACGCTCGGCGTGCCCGTGGTGGAGTCGCTGCGGAAGGCGACGGACACCCCGCTGGACTGCCACCTGATGATCGAGGACCCAGACCGCTGGGCGCCGCAGTACGTGGAGGCCGGCGCGGGATCGGTCACCTTCCACGCGGAGGCCGCCGCCGCCCCGGTGCGGCTCGCCCGCCAGATCCGCGCGCAGGGCGCCCGCGCGGCGATGGCGCTCAGGCCGGCCACCCCCGTCGAGCCGTACGAGGACCTGCTTCCCGAACTGGACATGCTGCTGGTCATGACCGTCGAGCCCGGCTTCGGCGGACAGGCGTTCCTCGACATCATGCTGCCCAAGATCCGCCGCACCCGGCGGCTGATCGAGCGGCACGGGCTGCAGATGTGGCTCCAGGTTGACGGCGGCGTGTCCGCCGAGACGATCGAGCGTTGCGCCGAGGCCGGAGCCGACGTCTTCGTCGCCGGCTCGGCCGTCTACGGCGCCGACGACCCGGCCGCGGCCGTCCGGTCACTCCGCGCGCAGGCGGAGGAGACCGCGTCCCGCACATGCGCCCACTGACGCTTCGGCACGCAAGCCCTCCCGCGGGGATGTGGTGCATGTACCGCACACCCGTGATCAACGAGCCCGCAGGGCCCTACACGGCGCCGCATCTGCGAGGATGAACACGCGGCGCGAACGCGCAGGTACGGCAGAACAGTGAGGTGAGTGCGGTGTCGACGGGTCGGGCCACAAGAATGGGACCCGCCGAGCTCATGCAGGCGGCGGCCATCGCACGCCGCTTCTACCTGGAGGGGAAGTCCAAGATCCAGATCGCCGACGAGTTCGGCGTCAGCCGCTTCAAGGTGGCGCGCGTTCTGGAGACGGCACTGGAGCGCGACCTGGTACGCATCGAGATTCGTGTCCCGGCCGAGCTGGACGCCCAGCGCTCGGACGCGTTGCGGGCCCGCTACGGGCTGCGTCACGCTGTCGTCGTCGAGTCGCCCACCGAGGGGGCCGACACCGCCGCGGAAGAGGCCGGTGCCGACCCCGAGAACCTCGGCGAGGTCGCCGCCGACCTGCTCGGCGAACTGGTCACCGACGGTGACGTGCTCGGCCTGGCGTGGGGCCGGTCCACCATCCACATGGCGGCCGCCCTCCGGCAGCTGCCACCGTGCACCGTCGTCCAGCTCACCGGGGTCTACGACGCGGGGACGGCCGACCGGGGCTCGGTCGAGGCGGTACGGCGGGCTGCCGAGGTCGCCGGGGGAGAGGCGCATCCCCTCTACGCGCCCATGCTGCTGCCCGACTCCGCGACCGCCGCCGCGCTGCGCAGCCAGACCGGCATCTCCCGCGCGTTCGAGTACTTCGACAAGGTGACCGTTGCCGCCGTCTCCATCGGCTCGTGGGAGCCGGGCGTCTCCACCGTGCACGACATGCTCAGCGACTCCGAGCGCGCCCACTACTCCTCCCTCGGCGTCGCCGCCGAGATGTCCGCGCACCTCTTCGACGCCCAGGGCCGCCGCATCGGACGCGACCTGGGGGAGCGGTGCATCACCGTGGAGGCCGACCGGCTGCGGCGCATCCCTGAGGTCGTCGCCATCGCGGGAGGCCAGCGCAAGGCCGACGCCATCGGCGCGGTGCTGCGCTCCGGCCTGGTCACCAGTCTCGTCACCGACACCGCGGCCGCCGACCATCTGCTCCAGGACGGCGCCCCGCTGCCGCCCCGCCCTGCCCTGGACCGGGCCGACCCCGATGGGCTCTGAACGGGCCCCGTGAACGGCTCCCGCGCAGGGCTCCCGCGCACCCCCCCGCGCCGGCTCGTACGATCGCACGAGCGGCCGCGCTGCGCCCTGGGGTTTTCTCCGCGCCCCCTCCGCCCCCTGACATGGGAGAATGAGGTACGTGCGTTTTCTGAATGATCAGCGTCCGTCCTACGACCTCACCTACGACGACGTCTTCATGGTTCCCAACCGCAGCGCCGTCGGTTCCCGCCAGGGCGTTGACCTGTCCACCCCGGACGGCACCGGCACCACCATCCCGCTCGTCGTGGCCAACATGACCGCGATCGCGGGGCGCCGGATGGCCGAGACGACGGCCCGCCGAGGCGGCCTCACCGTCATCCCGCAGGACATCCCGCTCGACGTGGTCGCCGAGGTGACCTCCTGGGTCAAGCGGCGCCACCTGGTGCTCGACACCCCGATCACCCTCGCCCCCCAGCAGACCGTCGCCGACGCCCTCGCCCTGCTGCCCAAGCGGGCCCACGGCGCCGGGGTGGTCGTGCACGAGGGACGGCCGGTCGGGATCGTCACCGAGTCCGACCTGTCCGGCGTCGACCGCTTCACCCAGCTCTCCGAGGTCATGTCCCGCGACCTGCTGGTCATCGACGCCGGGCTGGACCCGGGCGAGGCCTTCAACCGCCTGGACGCGGCCCACCGCAAGCTCGCCCCCGCGGTCGACGGCGACGGCCGTCTCGTCGGCATCCTCAGCCGCAAGGGCGCGCTGCGCGCCACCCTCTACACCCCTGCCACCGACGACGCCGGACGGCTGCGCGTCGCCGCCGCCGTCGGTATCAACGGCGACGTCGCGGACCGCGCGCGGCGGCTGCTCGACGCGGGGGTCGACACCCTCGTCGTGGACACCGCGCACGGACACCAGGAGCGCATGCTCGACGCGCTGAAGGCCGTACGCGCCCTCGACCCGCAGGTCCCGGTCGTCGCCGGGAACGTGGTGGCCGCCGACGGCGTACGCGACCTGATCCAGGCCGGCGCCGACATCGTCAAGGTCGGCGTGGGCCCCGGCGCGATGTGCACCACCCGCATGATGACCGGCGTGGGACGTCCGCAGTTCTCCGCCGTGCTGGAGTGCGCCGCCGAAGCCCGGCGGCACGGCAAGCACGTCTGGGCGGACGGCGGCGTGCGCCACCCCCGTGACGTCGCCATGGCGCTGGCCGCCGGTGCGTCGAACGTGATGATCGGCTCCTGGTTCGCCGGCACCCACGAGTCGCCGGGCGACCTGCAGCAGAGCTCCGACGGGCGGCTCTACAAGGAGTCGTTCGGCATGGCGTCCGCGCGCGCGGTGCGCAACCGCACCAGCGAGGAGTCCGCCTACGACCGCGCCCGCAAGGGCCTGTTCGAGGAGGGCATCTCCACCTCCCGGATGTTCATCGACCCCGTCCGGCCCGGAGTCGAGGACCTCATCGACGCGATCATCGCCGGAGTCCGGTCCGCCTGCACCTACGCCGGTGCCGGGTCCCTCGAGGAGTTCACCGAGAAGGCCGTCGTCGGCGTTCAGAGCGCCGCGGGCTACGCCGAGGGCAAGCCGCTGCACGCCAGCTGGTGACCCGTGGCCGTCGCGGGCGCACCCTGCGGCGGCCCGGTCGCGGCCGGCACCCGCGCACAGATCACGGAGCCGCGGCGAGAACATTCGGATCCGTGCGAATCCCTTCTCCCGCTCCCCTCTCCTTGCTGGAATGCGGGCATGAGCGACGAGACGGCCCCCGCAGCACACACAGCCCCCGCACCCCACGGCGTCACCTACCGCGCGCGCCACCACCGGGGCACCGGCCCCGGACACATCACCCCCGACGGGTGCTCCGTCAGCCTCTACGCACGCCTCCCGGCCGGCGACGAGCCGGAGATCGTCGCCGCCGCCGCCTCGAGCGGCGCGACCCTCCTCGAACTCGGCTCCGGCGCCGGCCGCCTGACCCGCCCCCTGCGGGAGAAGGGATTCCGCGTCACGGCCGTCGACGAGTCCGCCGAGATGCTGGCGCAGATCGACGGCGCACCCACCGTCCGCTCCACCATCGAGGACCTGCGGCTGGACGAACGGTTCGACGTCGTGCTCCTGGCGTCCTTCCTGATCAACACCGCCGACGACGCGCTGCGCGACGCGCTGCTGCGCACCTGCGCGTACCACCTCGCCCCCGGCGGGGCCGTCCTCGTCCAGCGCGAGGGCGAATGGCACCGCACCCGCACCACGGGGGAGGAGTGGGAGCACGACGGCATGACCGTGCGGATCGCGCTCCGTGAACCCGCCGGGGGCGGCGCCAAGCGCACCCGCATGGAGTACGCCTTCGAGGACGCCGCCTGGAGCCAGACCTTCGTCTCCCACGACCTCCACGAGGCCGACTTCGCCCAGGCGCTGCACCGGGCCGGTCTCACTCTGGACGCCTACCTCACCGACGACCGGACCTGGGCGCGGGCCCTGCCGCGGTGAACGACCGCCCGCCTCGCCCGCCCGCCCGCACCGCCGTGCCCGGCGGGCGGGCGGCCCTGTGGTCTACTGCGGATACGGCGTGCGCCGCTGCCGCCCGGCCACCGCAAGCGCAGAAGAAGAGTGAACCACCCGCAGTGCGACACCTGAACGAACTCGACGAACGCATCGTCCGCGTCCTCGCGGAGGACGCCCGCCGCTCCTACGCCGACATCGGCGCCGAGGTCGGTCTGTCCGCTCCCGCGGTCAAACGCCGCGTGGACAGGCTCCGCGAAGACGGCGCGATCACCGGCTTCACGGTGCGCGTGGACCCTGCGGCGCTCGGCTGGGAGACGGAAGGGTTCATCGAGATGTACTGCCGGTCCAACACCGGGCCCCAGGACATCCGCCGCGCCCTCACCCGCTACCCCGAGGTCGTCGCCGCCTCCACCGTCACCGGCGACGCCGACGCCGTCGTGCAGGTCTTCGCCTCCGACATGCGGCACTTCGAGGCGGTGCTCGAACGCATCGCCTCCGAGCCGTTCGTGGAACGCACCAAGTCGGTCCTGGTGCTCTCCCCGCTGCTCCGCCGCTACGGCTCCGGCGCCCCCACCTGACCGACGCCCCACGCTCCGGCGCGCCACCCACGCACAACGAATCGCCGTGGAAACGGCCGAAGACGCAACGAACCGCCCGTCGGCCCGCAACGGAGTCGTCTTGTCGGCCTTCCCCGCTCGACCGTACCGTCGATGTGTTCGCTCGCATCCCGTACGACCAGGTCAGGGGTTCCATGACGCCGCTGCGCACCGCGCTGCTCCAGGGGCCGGGCGGCGTACCCGCCTCCACCGACGTCACCCTCGAGGCCCTCGACGACGCCGCGGGCCGGGCCGCCGCCGCGGGCGCGAGGCTCCTGGTCGCCTCCGAGCTGTACCTGACCGGCTACGCACTCGGCGACCGCGTCACGGACCTCGCCGAGGAGGCCGACGGGCCCGGCGCCCACGCCGTCGCGCGCATCGCTGCGCGGCACGGCCTCGCCGTCGCCTACGGCTACCCGGAACGCGCCGGGAAGGCCGTCCACAACGCCGTGCAGCTGATCGGCCCCACCGGCGAACCGCTGGCCCACTACCGCAAGACACACCTCTACGGCGGCTACGAGACCGCCCAGTTCACCCCCGGCGACACACTCGTCGTCCAGGCGGACCTGGACGGCCTCCGGATCGGCCTCCTCGTCTGCTACGACGTCGAGTTTCCGGAGACCGTACGCGCGCATGCGCTGGCCGGCACCGACCTGCTCCTCGTGCCCACTGCGCTGATGCGGCCCTACGAGTTCGTCGCGCAGACCCTGCTGCCCGCCCGCGCCTGGGAGAACCAGATCTACATCGCCTACGCCGACCGCTGCGGCCCCGAGGGGGACTTCGACTTCGCCGGCCTCAGCTGCCTGGCCGCCCCCGACGGTGCCGTCCGCGCCCGCGCAGGAGCAGGCGGCGAACTCGTCCTCGGGGACGCCGATCCCGCCCTCCTCGCCGCCTCCCGCGCACGCAACCCCTACCTCACCGACCGCCGCTCCGACCTGTACAGCCCGCGCCACCCGCACGACCCGCAAGGAGAACCGCCCCGATGACGTCCATGGTGCCCACCGCCGCGCACGACGACCACCACGACCCGGACGCCACCGCACAGGCCGGCAGGCCGCTCACCATGTTCGGCCCGGACTTCCCCTTCGCCTACGACGACTTCCTCGCCCACCCGGCGGGAATCGGCTCGGTGCCCGCCACCGAACACGGCACCGAGGTCGCCGTGGTCGGCGGCGGCCTGTCCGGCCTCGTCGCCGCCTACGAGCTGATGAAGATGGGCCTCCGGCCCGTCGTGTACGAGGCCGACCGGCTCGGCGGACGGCTGCGCACCGACCGCTTCGAGGGCTGCGAGGGTGACCTCACGGCGGAGATGGGCGCCATGCGCTTCCCGCCTTCCTCCACCGCTTTCCGGCACTACGTCGACCTGACCGGCCTGGAGACCACGCCGTTCCCGAACCCCCTCGCGCCGGACACCCCGTCCACGGTCGTCGACCTCAAGGGTGAGTCCCACTACGCCCGCACCCTCGACGACCTGCCCGAGGTCTACCACCAGGTCATGGACGCCTGGAACGCCTGCCTGGAGGAGGGCGCCGACTTCTCCGACATGCAGCACGCCATCCGCGAGCGCGACGTGCCGCGCATCCGCGAGATCTGGGCGCGGCTGGTCGAGAAGCTCGACAACCAGACCTTCTACGGCTTCCTGTGCGACGCGAAGGCCTTCTCCTCCTTCCGGCACAGGGAGATCTTCGGCCAGGTCGGCTTCGGCACCGGCGGCTGGGACACCGACTTCCCCAACTCCATCCTGGAGATCCTCCGGGTCGTCTACACCGGCGCCGACGACGACCACCGCGGCATCGTCGGCGGCTCCCAGCAGCTCCCGGAGCGGCTGTGGGAGCGGGAGCCGGCGAAGATCGTGCACTGGCAGCACGGCACCTCGCTGGCCTCGCTGCACGACGGCGGCCGCCCGCGCCCCGCGGTGACCCGGATGCACCGCACGGCCGGCAACCGCGTCACGATCACCGACGCCGACGGCCGCATCCGCACCTACCGGGCCGCGGTCTTCACCGCGCAGTCCTGGATGATGCTCGCCAAGATCGACTGCGACGACGCGCTGCTGCCCATCGATCACTGGACCGCCGTCGAGCGCACCCACTACATGGAGTCCTCCAAGCTGTTCGTCCCCGTCGACCGGCCGTTCTGGCTCGACACCGACGAGGAGACCGGCCGGGACGTGATGTCGATGACGCTCACCGACCGCATGACCCGCGGCACCTACCTGCTCGACGACGGCCCGGACCGGCCCGCGGTCATCTGCCTCTCCTACACCTGGTGCGACGACAGCCTGAAGTGGCTGCCGCTCAGCCCCGAGGAGCGCCTCGAGGTGATGCTGAAGTCGCTGCGGGAGATCTATCCCAAGGTCGACATCCGCAGGCACATCATCGGCGACCCGGTGACCGTCTCCTGGGAGAACGAGCCCTACTTCATGGGGGCGTTCAAGGCCAACCTGCCCGGCCACTACCGCTACCAGCGGCGCCTGTTCACGCATTTCATGCAGGACCGGCTGCCCGAGGACAAGCGCGGCCTGTTCCTGGCCGGAGACGACATCTCCTGGACCGCCGGCTGGGCGGAGGGTGCCGTGCACACCGCGCTGAACGCCGTCTGGGGCGTGATGCACCAGTTCGGTGGCTCCACCGACCCGTCGAACCCGGGACCGGGCGACGTCTACGACGAGATCGCCCCGGTCGAGCTCCCCGAAGACTGACCGCACCCGGAGGGGCGCCCCGCCATCGCTCCTCCCGCACGTTCCCCCCGGCGCGGGGCACTGCATGCCCCGCGCCGACCCGCGGCCCGGCCACCTACCGCCACGCCGTCCCGCGCGGACACGCCCGCGCCGACCGCACGCTTCCGCCGTACGACGTCCGCCACCGCTCCCGCGTCCCGCAGCGGCGGCTCCTCGACCCATGCCATGGGCCCAGCGTCGCAGGGGCCCACCGTGACGCACCGGTTGTTCGGCCCGGCTTGCCCCACCGGGGGACCGCCCTTACGCCTCCCGGGCTCCCGTGCCGCCGTCCGCGGCGCACTTCCCCGCGCTGCGCCCGGCGGTGCCGGTCCCGCTCCCGCCGTCCGTACCGCCCGTCGGGACGGCGGCCGGTCCGGAGGTGCGCGGGGCCGGCCGCAGCACGCCCGCCCCCAGCACCAGACCGGACGTCAGCACGGTGACCACGCCGAAGGACACCGGCAGCGAGGTGGCTTCGGCCACCCAGCCCACCGCTGCCGGAGCGGCCAGGCCCGACGCATAGGCCAGCGTCGCCACGCCGGCGACGGCCCGCCCCGCGGAGCCCTCCGAGGCCCGCCCGGCGGCCGAGAAGCACAGCGGCACCACCACCGCGATGCCCACCCCGATCAGCGCGTAACCGGCCACGGCGGACGCGGGCGCTTCCGCGGTCGTCACCAGCACTCCGCCGAGCGTCGCCAGGACCCCGCCCGCACGCACCGTGCGCACCGCCCCGAAGCGTTCCACCGTCGCGTCGCCCGCCAGCCGGGTGACCGCCATGGTGCAGGCGAACGCCGTGTAGGCGGTGGCCGCCAGGCCGGGTGACGCGCCGGTGACGTCCCGCAGGTAGATGCCCGACCAGTCCATGGACGCGCCCTCGGCGAACACCGCGCAGAATCCCACCAGCCCGACCGCCAGCGCGCCCCGGGTGGGCAGCGCGAACCGCGGCGGCTCCGGTTCCGCCGCCCCGGCGTCCGGCCGCACGTCCAGCACCCACTGGCAGGCCACCACCGCCACCCCGCACAGCGCCGGCGCCACGAGGGCCAGGTGCAGCGTCGCCGGCAGGCCGCCGTGCGCGGCCAGCACCCCCAGCGCGCCGCCCGCCAGACCGCCCACGCTCCACATGCCGTGCAGTGACGACAGCACTGAACGCCCGTAGCGCTCCTCCACGTACACGCCCTGCGCGTTCATCGCCACGTCCATCAGGCCCAGCCCGCAGCCGAACAGGAACAGCGCCCCGCACAGCCACCCCAGTCCCGGCATCAGCGGCGGCAGCGCCAGGCCCGCGGAGCACGCCAGCGAGGTGCCGCGCAACGTCGCCCGCGGCCCCAACCGGTGCTCCAGGAAAGCCGACAGCGGCATCGCCGCCGACGCCCCCAGCGTCACGCACACCAGCGCCACGCCCAGCCATCCGGGGCTCAGGCCGAGGTGCTCGCGCATCCACGGGATGCGGGTGGCGAACGTGCCGCTGGCCGTCCCGTGCACCGCGAACACCACCGCCACGGCCCGCCGCGCCGAACGGGTCTCCCGCCCGCCGCCGATCCGCTCCTCGCCCCGGGCCATCGCTCCCCGTCCGCCGTCCCACCCGACCGGACCCACGCTACGAGCCGTCCCCGCGCCCGCCGCAAGCCCGGGGACCGCCCACGGGGCGTCGGGTCCTGTGAAGACCCGGCCGCGGAGCGTTGTGAGTCACTCCACAGGGGTCACCCGCATGGACCGCGCCGTCGCGTGGCAGACTGAAGGCGTACCAGTGACGTCAGCGCACTCCGGGGTCGGTGAAAGTCCGAACCGGCGGTTACAGTCCGCGACCCGGCCGCAGCCAGCGGCCGGTTGACCAGGTGAAACTCCTGGACCGACGGTGAAAGTCCGGATGGGAGGCAGTGCGCGGCGGACGAGACCGGTACCCGCCGCCACGGCGCGCCGTACTCCCGTTCGGGGAGACGTCGGCATCCCGTGCCCGGCGCGCTTCCACCGGTCACCCGTCCGTCCGTGGTCCTCACCCGCCCCGGAGTCCGTGCCCGATGAGGCAGGAGGACCGGTGGCCGGCCACCCCGCGGCATCCGCAGAGCAGTCCGCCATGCGCCGCGCCCTCGCGCTCGCCGCCCGCGGCCTGGGCTCCACCAGCCCCAACCCGGTCGTCGGCTGCGTCGTACTCGACCGCGACGGGCGCACCGTCGGCGAAGGATGGCACCAGCGCGCCGGCGGCCCGCACGCCGAGATCCACGCCCTCGCCGAGGCCGGCGACGACGCGGCCGGCGGTACCGCCGTGGTCACCCTCGAGCCCTGCGACCACACCGGACGCACCGGCCCCTGCACCCGCGCCCTCCTCGACGCCCGCGTCGCCCGCGTGGTCTACGCCGTGCCCGACCCCACCGACGGTGCGGCGGGCGGAGCCGCGACGCTGCGCGCCGCCGGCGTCGACGTCGTCTCCGGGCTGCTCGGCGACGAGGCCGGAGAGGTCAATGCCGCCTGGCTCACCGCCGTACGCCGCGGCACACCGCACGTGACCTGGAAGTACGCCGCCACCCTCGACGGCCGCAGCGCCGCCGCCGACGGCACCAGCCGCTGGATCACCTCCGCCGCCGCCCGCGCCGACGTGCACCGGCTGCGGGCCGAGTCCGACGCCGTGGTCGTCGGCTCCGGCACCCTGCGCGCCGACGACCCGCACCTCGCCGTCCGGGGCGTCGAAGGCGCCGTCCAGCCGCTGCGCGTCGTCCTCGACACCGAGGCCACCCTCACGGCCGGCGCCCGCGTCCTGGACGGCGCCGCGCCCACCCTCGTCGCCGTCGCCGAGGACGCCGGTACCGGCCACCTGCCCGGGGAGACCGACGTCCTGCGCCTCCCGCGCGGCGAGGACGGCCACGGGCTCGCCCTGCGGCCCCTGCTCACCGCCCTGCACGCGCGCGGCGTGCGGTCCGTTCTGCTGGAAGGCGGACCCACCCTTGCCGGGGCGTTTCTCGCCGCAGGAGCCGTCGACCGGGTCGTCGGCTACCTCGCCCCCGTCCTCCTCGGCGACGGCCCGCCCGCCCTCGCCGGCGGCGGAATCACCACTCTCACCGAGGCGTTGCGGCTGCACGTGACCGGCACCGCGCACCTCGGCCCCGACCTCCGCATCACCGCCGTGCCCGTCCCCGCCGCCGCCGCAGCCGCCGCCGCAGCCGGCCGACCCTGAAGGAGCCCGCCGACATGTTCACCGGAATCGTCGAGGAACTCGGCGAAGTCGTCGCGGTCGAGGAACGGCAGGACGCCGCCCGCTTCCGGCTGCGCGGACCGCTCGTCACCGAGGGCGCCCGGCACGGCGACTCCATCGCCGTCAACGGCGTCTGCCTCACCGTCGTGGACACCGCCGACGGCGAGTTCACCGCCGACGTGATGGCCGAGACGCTCCAGCGCTCCAGCCTCGGCGCGCTGACCGCCGGGTCCCGCGTCAACCTCGAACGGCCCACGGCCCTCGGCGGCCGTCTCGGCGGGCACCTCGTCCAGGGCCACGTCGACGGCACCGGCACCCTCCTGGCGCGCACGCCCGCCGAGCACTGGGAGATCGTGCGGGTCGGCATCCCCGGCGGACTCGCCCGCTACGTCGTGGAGAAGGGCTCCATCACCGTCGACGGCGTTTCGCTGACCGTCGTCGAGGCAGGCGAGGACTTCCTCACCGTCAGCCTCATCCCGACCACGCTGGCCCTGACCACCCTGGGCCACAAGCAGCCCGGCGATCCCGTCAACCTCGAGGTCGACGTCCTCGCCAAGTACGTCGAGCGGCTCCTCGCCGCCGGTGTCACCCCCCTCGCCGGACCCACCGCGGAGGCCGCACGGTGAGCGCCCTGGACTGGCTCGGCGACGTGGCGTTCACCGCCCTCGGCCAACAGGTCATCTGGTCCGACATGCTGGGCAACACGATCGGTCTGGCGGCGCTCGCCCTCGGCTGGCGCCGCAACGTCCTCACCTGGCCGGCGCAGCTGCTCTCCGGCCTGGTCCTCGTCGTCGCCTACCACGGCGCCGACCTCGCCGGGGGCGTGGGCAAGCAGCTGATCGTCATCTCCGTCGCCGTGTGGGGCTGGCGGCAGTGGACGCGCGGCAACCGTCAGGCCCAGGACGGTTCCGTGGCCGTCCGGTTCGCCACCTGGTGCGAACGCGGGGTCCTCGCAGCCGGCACCGCGGCCGGAACCCTGGCCGTCGGCGGGCTGTTCACCCTCGTCCCCCACCTCTCGTGGAACCCCTGGCCGGACGCCTACATCTTCGTCGGCACCCTCACCGCGATGGTCGCCCAGGCCCGCGGCCTGGTCGAGTTCTGGTTCGCCTGGCTGCTGGTCGACCTGGTGGGCGTGCCCCTGGCCTTCAGCAGCGGCCTGGCCTTCTCCGGCCTGGTCTACGTCCTCTACCTCGGCCTCGTCCTGTGGGGCCTGCGCGCCTGGTGGCTGCGTTCCCGCACCGCCACCGCCCGGCCGACCGCCCTCGAAGGAGCGCTGTCATGACCGCACTGCGGAACCTCTACGCCGACCTCCCCGACGGGCCGGACGACCGCCCGCTCGCCCTCGACCCTGTCGCGCAGGCCGTCGCCGACATCGCCGCCGGCCGCCCGGTGGTCGTCGTCGACGACGAGGACCGGGAGAACGAGGGCGACCTGATCGTCGCCGCCGAGACGATCACCCCCGAGATCGTCGCCTTCATGATGAGCGAGTGCCGCGGCCTGATCTGCACGCCCATGGAGGAGACCGACCTCGACCGGCTCGCCATGCCGCAGATGGTGGCCCACAACACCGAGTCCATGGGCACCGCCTTCACCGTGTCCGTGGACGCCGACCCCGGCCACGGCGTCACCACCGGCATCTCCGCCGCCGACCGCGCCGCCACCATCCGGCTGCTCGCCGACCCCGGCGCCGCGGCCGGTGACTTCGTCCGGCCCGGGCACGTCTTCCCGCTGCGCGCCAAGCCCGGCGGCGTCCTCGCCCGCGCCGGGCACACCGAGGCCGGCGTCGACCTGGCCCGCCTCGCCGGGTTGCGGCCCGCCGCGGCGATCGTCGAGATCGCGGGCGAGGACGGCGCGATGCTCCGCCTCCCCGAACTCGTGCCGTTCGCCCGCAAGCACGGACTGTCCATCATCTCCATCGAGGCCCTCATCGCCCACCGTCGGGCCCAGGAGCCCACCGTGCGGCGGGAGGCCACCACGCGCCTGCCCACCCGCTACGGGGACTTCCACGCCCACGGCTACCGCTCCACCGCCGACGGCGTCGAGCACATCGCCCTGGTCGCGGGGGACCCGGCCGCCCTCGGCGGCCAGGACGTGCTGGTGCGCGTCCACTCCGAATGCCTCACCGGCGACGTCTTCGGGTCCCAGCGCTGCGACTGCGGCCCGCAGCTCCAGGCGTCCCTGGACCGGGTCCAGGCGGAGGGGCGCGGCGTCGTGCTGTACCTGCGCGGCCACGAGGGCCGCGGCATCGGCCTGATGTCCAAGCTGCGCGCCTACGAACTGCAGGAACGCGGCCGCGACACCCTGGACGCCAACCTGGAACTCGGCCTGCCCGCAGACGCCCGCGACTACGGGGCGGCCGCGCAGATCCTCTCCGACCTCGGCGTACGCTCCCTGCGGCTGATGACCAACAACCCGGAGAAGACCGCCGCCATGGTCGCGCACGGCCTCCGCGTCACCGGACGCGAACCCATGGCCGTCATCGCCGGCGAACACAACATCCGCTACCTGCGCACCAAGCGTGACCGGATGGGACACGAACTGCCCTGGCTGGACGCCGAGCCGGTCTCCGCCTGCGGCAATCAGTGACTCGGCCGTCCCCGGCCGCCGCCCCCCGGACCGGCCCCGCCGACCGTTCCCACACCCCGACCGTCCCCACACCCCGACGAGACAGCAGCGAAGACCAGGAGAGAACGTGAGCGGCAAGGGCGCACCCGAACTGACCGTCAGGAACTGCGGCGACCTCCGCGTCGCCGTGATCGCGGCGCAGTGGCACGAGAAGATCATGGACGGCCTGGTCGACGGAGCCCTGCGGGCCCTGCGTGAACTCGGCATCGACGAACCCACCCTGCTGCGCGTCCCCGGCAGCTTCGAACTGCCCGTCGTCGCCAAGGTGCTGGCCGGCCGCGGGTACGACGCCGTCGTCGCCCTCGGCGTCGTCGTCCGCGGCGGCACCCCGCACTTCGACTACGTGTGCCAGGGCGTCACCCACGGCCTCACCCAGGTTTCCGTGGACACCGGCGTCCCCGTCGGCTTCGGCGTGCTCACCTGCGACACCGAGGAGCAGGCCCTGGACCGGGCCGGTCTGCCCGGTTCGACCGAGGACAAGGGCCACGAGGCCGTCACCGCCGCCGTCGCCACCGCCACCACCCTGCGCACCGTCGCCGAACCCTGGCGCTGACCGCTCCGCTGGGACACCGCCCACATCGCGGAACCCGGCGCAGGCCACGCACCGCGACCACGTAGGGTGAGAGCACCATGGCGAACAAGACATTCGAGGAGCTCTTCACCGAGCTGCAGCAGAAGGCCGCCGACGGCGACCCGATCACCTCCCGCACCGCCGAACTGGTGAGCCAGGGCGTGCACGCGATCGGCAAGAAGGTCGTCGAGGAGGCCGCCGAGGTGTGGATGGCCGCCGAGTACGAGGGCGAGGACCGCACCGCCGAGGAGATCTCCCAGCTCCTCTACCACCTGCAGGTCATGATGATCGCCCGCGGCGTCACCCTCGACGACGTATACGCTCACCTGTGAGCGCGTCCCCGCACCACCGGTGAACGCCCGCACCACCCGCACACCACCACGTGAAGGAAGCCCGTTCATGCTGCGCATCGCCGTCCCCAACAAAGGTTCACTCGCCGAGCCTGCGTCGGAGATGCTTCATGAGGCGGGCTACCGGCAGCGCAGGGACCGCCGGGAACTCGTGCTCGTCGACAACGACAACGAGGTCGAGTTCTTCTTCCTCCGCCCCCGCGACATCGCCGTCTACGTGGGTTCCGGGAAGCTGGACATCGGCATCACCGGCCGCGACCTGCTGCTGGATTCCGGCTCCGAGGCCGAGGAGATCATGCAGCTCGGCTTCGCCGGCTCCACCTTCCGCTACGCCACCCGCCCCGGCACCGCCAAGGACGTCCGCGACTTCGGCGGCATGACGGTGGCCACCTCCTTCGCCGGGCTGGTCACCCGCCACCTCGCCGACAACGACGTGGACGCCTCCGTCGTCCGTCTCGACGGCGCCGTGGAGACGGCCATCCAGCTCGGTGTCGCCGAGATCATCGCCGATGTCGTGGAGACCGGCACCACCCTCCGCAACGCCGGCCTGGAGATCATCAGCGAGCCCATCCTGCACTCGGAGGCCGTCGTCATCCGGCGCGCCGGGGAGACCGCCGAGGACCCGGCCCGCGAGGACCCCAAGGTCGCTCAGTTCCTGCGCCGCATGCAGGGCGTCCTCGTCGCCCGCCGCTACGTGATGATGGACTACGACATCCGCGCCGAACGGCTGGAAGAGGCCGTTGCCCTCACCCCCGGACTGGAGTCGCCGACCGTCTCCCCGTTGCACGACCAGGGCTGGGTCGCCGTCCGCTCCATGGTGCGCACCGAGGAGGCCCAGCGGATCATGGACGACCTGTACGAGCTCGGCGCCCGCGCCATCCTGACCACCGGCATCCACGCCTGCCGCATCTGACCCCCCGTGCGCCCCGCGGGGCGCACGGGGGACCGGCACGCAGGACCAGAAGGATCTCCCGAGAGAACCAAGGAACGGACCGCACGTGACCCCGCCGCCCCCGCTCCCCGTCACCTTCCGTCCCACCCGGACCCGGATCGTCCTTCTCGGGTCCGGGGTGCTGGCGTTCACCGCCATCGCCGTCATCGCGATGGTCCTCGACACTCTCGACACGGCCGAACGTCTCAGCTTCGTGTTCGTCGCCGCTCTTTTCCTCGGCGTCCTGGCGCTCCTCAGCCGCCCCCACGTCACCGCCACCGAGGACGGCCTCACCGTCGTCAACCTCACCACCACCCGGCAGCTGGAGTGGGCCGAGGTGCTCCGCGTCAACCTCCGGCCCGGCGACCCGTGGGTGCGCCTGGACCTCTCCGACGGCACCAGCCTTCCCGCCATGGGCATCCAGCCCGGCATCGCCCGCGAGCAGGCGATCGCCGACGCCCGCGCCCTGCGCGCCCTCACGGAGAGCCACGGCACCGGCGACGGCACGGGCGGCTCGGCAGCGCGCTGAACGCCGGCCCGGCAACGTCCGCCCAGCAACGTCCGGCCCAGCGAAGCCGGTTCACCCCTGACGGTCACCCGGAAGCGGACCCTCCGGGCCCCGCCCCGACAGCACCTCGCCGTACGCCTGCATCAGATCCGGCAGCCGGAGCGTCGCCAGGTCGTCCCGCGTGGGTGTGCCCGCGTAGCCGGACAGCCGCAGATCGCGGTACGCGCAGCTCTTCTCGTACAGCGTCCGAAGGAACCGCCCGTTGCCCAGCTCGTCGATCCAGCCCTGGTCCACCACGTGTCCGCCGATGCTGCGCAGCTCCTCCAGCGCCTCGGCGTCCCACGCGTCGCCGTTCTCGGCCGCCAGCACCTCCCCGATGGCCGTCAGCTCCAGTGGCCGGTAGCTGGGGAAGTCCACCCGCGTGGTGAAACGGGATCCCAGCCCCGGGTTGGCCGCCAGCAGCCGGTCCATGCCCTCCGGGTAGCCGGCCAGGATCACCACCAGCCGGTCCCGGTTGTCCTCAGCCCGCTTCAGTAGCACCTGAAGCGCCTCGTCGCCGTACGCGTCGCCCTTGCTGTAGCCGCTGCCGGCCAGCGCGTACGCCTCGTCGACGAACAGCACCCCGCCCAGCGCCGAATCGATCAGCTCGTTCGCCTTCACCGCCGTCTGCCCGAGGAACTCCCCGACCAGGTCGGAGCGCTGAGCCTCCACCAGATGGTCGCCGCCCAGCAGCCCCAGCGCGTAGAACGCCCGCCCGAGTATCCGCGCCACGGTCGTCTTCCCCGTCCCCGACGGCCCCGAGAAGATGAAGTGCCGCTTCGGAGGCTGCACCGGCATGCCCTGCCGGGCACGCAGCCGAGCCATCCGCAGCTGCGCCGACAGCGCCCGCACCTGCCGCTTGACGGGCTCCAGCCCGACCATCCGCTCCAGTTCCTCCAGCGCCTGCGCCAGCAGCACCGGGTCCGCCGGGCCCACCGGCCCCTGCCCGCCGCCATCGGCGGTCCGCGCTGCCGCCCGCTCCCGCACCCAGTCACCGTCCACCCGCACAGGCTCGGCGGGATCACCCGAATCCTCCAGCCGCAGCGCGTCCGCACCGGGGTCGTACTCCGGACCCCCGTCCGGGACGCCCAGCCCGCCGGGGAACCCCGGCAGGCCGGTGACCCCGTCCGCCCCGAAACGGTCCGGACCGTCCAGGCCACCGCCCGGGCCACCTCCGCTCAGGCTCACCGCCGTGGCCAGCCCCACGCCGTCCCCCAGCCCGTCTCCCTCCGCGATGGTCGTCAGCCGGGCCGCGGTGTCCATGAACGTCGGATCGACCCGGTGCACCGCCCGGTACAGCGGCAGCGCCGCCGCGGTCCGCCCGGTCCCCTCCCGCGCACGCGCCAGCCAGTACCGCAGCTCCTTGCGCTGCGGCTGCTCGCTGCGGCACCGCATCAGCGCGGCCGCCAGCAGCGGCTCCGCCTGCGCGTACATCTCCAGCCGCACTCGCGCCATCCCCGCGAACAACCCGGCCTCAATGCCCAGCAGCACGTCCTGCACCAGTGGTTCGGTGTGCCGCACCAGGCGGTCCCAGTCCTTCGCCAGGTACGCCCGGCAGGCGTGCAGAAAGCGTGCCTGTGCGTCCGTCTCCACCGGCGGACACTCCGCCAGCGCCCGGTCGAGTTCCGCGACGTGCCGGCCGTCCAGCCAGTGGGAGGCGTGCGCCAGTAACAGATCGCGCCGCGTCTCCAGCACTGGCTGCACCCACCAGCCCAGCCAGTACCAGGAATTGAGCTGGCGGCGGTGCCGGGACCGCTGCTCCCCGAACCGCTCCCGGTGGTGGTACATGCGCAGCAGCGCCGTCGTGGTGTCGGCGCGCAGTGCGTGCAGCCCCAGCCAGCCGTCCGCCATGCCCGGGTCCAGCCGCACCGCGGCCCGGAACTCCTCCTCGGCCTGCGCGTACGCGCCCATGGTGTAGGCGTCGACACCCCGCAGCCATGCGAGGTCGGCAGGCGCGCCGGGCCCCGGGAGGCCCCGGCCGCCGAAACCCGTCACATCCCCCACGAGAACCTCCACCCCCGTCCCTCGACGGCACACCGGCGGACACCGGCGCCGTTCGTGCGAACGGCCGCCTCCGCACCGGGAGTTGTGGCCGTACCCGAGAGGATTACCCGCATTTCCACGCCGTTGTGCATCGTTCCTTCGCGGATTTCCCCACACTCGAACAGCGCGAGCCGTCCCGCAGCGGCCTCCAGGCGCCGCACACCGCCAGGGTGGGGTGACGGAAAGTGATCGGCGGGGAGGTGGGGGCACACGCGGAGACGCGCTCCGGACAGGACGAAGCCCCCGGTCACGGGGGAACAACCGGGGGCTTCGCGTCGGGGGCGGCCGGACCGGCCGCGTACCGGAAACGTAATTCCTGCGCAGCGCCCGGTCAAGCCTGCCCGGGGCCGCCGCGAGGTCCGCGTACTGCGGCTTTGCTCGCGCCCTCACCCACCGTGACGCCCCGTAGCGCACGAGGCTGCCCAGCCGGTCCCGGCAGCACCTGGTATCCCCCCGGGCTCTCCCGCACCAGAACATGGGCAAAGACGTGCGACGGGTCGCTCGCGAAGTGGGACCGCTCCGCAGCCGTCCAGTCGTCCCAGAATCCGGACAGCGCCTCCCCGTCGCGGCGGCGTCCCCGGGCCCACGCCTGCAGTTCCGGCATGTCCGTCCACACCAGACACGCCAGCTGCGGCCGCAGCTCCCGCCGTCCGGCACCCACACCCTCCAGCAGCACGACCTCCTCCGGCGCCGCCTCTGCCGTCCCCGCGAACTCCCGTCGCTCCCAGTCGTACACGTCCATGCGCGCGGTCTCCCCTCGAGAGAAGGGCGCCGTCACCTGCGCGCTGAGCCTGTCCACCCACTCGAACAGAGCCGCATGACTGGCGAGGTCGTCCACATGCACGACCGGTGCTCCGCCCAGCGCCGCGGCGAGCCGCCCGCTCAGCGTCGACTTTCCCGACCCGGCGTGCCCGTCCACCGCTACCAGCCGCACCGGACCGCACGACGGAGGCAGCGCCCGCAGCCACCCGGCCAGCTCCCGCAGGTCTCCCTCGGCATCCATGCCGCCAGACTAGACGTCCGCCACGCCGCCGCGACGAGGTGCAGGGGGAACGCCACCGCCACCGGTCGGCCCAATGATTCTTCCCCCTACCGGCGTGCGGCACAGGCGAATGCCTGGCAGGAACGGGCCTGGTCCGGCGATAGTTGGTCGCGCGTGCTCATCCGCCGCCATCGCAGCGACCTACTGGGGGTCCCCGCCCATGCACAGCAGACCAGCCACCCGCCGTACCGTGCTCACGGCGGCGGCCGTCGCCGCCGCGGCTGCGAGCGCACCTGCCGCCTTCGCCACTGGCGCCCCGGCCCACACCCCCACCGCCACCGGCGCCCACCCGCGCGCCCGTAGGGAAGACGACCTCATCGACTACCACGCCTGGACCTCCCACCGGGACTTCCGCCGCGGCGACTGCTCCGGCACCCGCCCGCTTCCCGGCGCCCGGCCCGGACTCGTCCTCGCCAACCCGGCCGGCACCGTGGACTACACCGACCCGCACACCGGCCGTACCGCCGCCTGGGAGTACGCCACCTGGACCTCCCCCCTCCACACCCCGCGCGTCCCCGCCGGCGAGGTCATCGTCTCCTGGAACGCCGACACCCCCGGCGGCACGTGGGTGCGCACCGAACTCCAGGGAACCTACTCAGACGGCGCCCGCACCCCCTGGTACACCATGGGGATCTGGACCGCCGGCGACGGCGACGACGTGCCACGCCGCACCTCGGTCGACGACCAGAGCGACGGCAAGAGCGACATCTGGACCGACACCTTCTCCATCTCCGACCTCGGCAGCGGGCTGCGCCTCACCTCCTACAGGCTGCGCGCCACCCTCTACCGCGCCCCCGGCGGCGACGCCACGCCCACGGTGTGGCGCCTCGGCGCCATGGCCTCCGACGTGCCCGAACGCTTCGAGGTCCCCGCCACCCGCCCGGGCGTCGCACGTGGCGTCGAACTGGAGGTCCCGCGCTACTCGCAGAACATCCACGAAGGCCAGTACCCCCAGTACGACGGCGGGGGAGAGGCGTGGTGCAGCCCCACCTCCTCCCAGATGATCATCGAGTACTGGGGGCGGAAGCCCGCCGAGGAAGACCTGGCGTGGGTCGACCCCGACTACCAGGACCCGCAGGTCTGCCACGCCGCCCGCATGACCTACGACTACGCCTACGAGGGCTGCGGCAACTGGCCGTTCAACGCCGCGTACGCCGCGACGTACCGCCGGATGCAGGCCGTCGTCACCCGCTGCACCTCCTTGCACGACGCCGAACGCCTGATCGCCGCGGGCATCCCGCTGATCACCTCGCAGTCCTTCATCGAGGCCGAACTCGACGGCGCCGGCTACGGCACCGCCGGCCACTTGATGACCATCGTCGGCTTCACCCAGAACGGCGACGTCATCGCGAACGACCCCGCCTCCTCCGACAACCCGTCGGTCCGCAACATCTACAAGCGACGCCAGTTCGAGAACATCTGGCTGCGCACCAAGCGCTACAACGAGGAGGGCGAGGTCCGCAGCGGCACCGGCGGCGTCTGCTACGTCTACTTCCCGACCCGCCTCACCGGCAAGCAGCGCCGCGTCCTGCGCGACCTCGGCATCCGCTGACCAGTCCGCCGGCCGGGCGCACAGGCTGCAACCGCCCTGCCACCGGCCGGCGGACGACATGGCGCGGAGCGGCGCCGGGAAGGGGAGGCCGGAACGCAGCGGCAGCGTGTGTCCCGAATGCTCCCCCTGGGAGGAAACCGGGGGCGACCACCGCCACGGTGGCGTCCGGCGGTCGTCTACGCGGCGTCCGCGTAGCACTCGACCACCGCCACGCCGAAGGGGAAGCGCACCGGCGTCGCACCGAAGACGACCTCACCGGCCCGCGCGCCCGCCCGCCGCACCGCCTCCGCCGCAGCCGGGGCCTCCGCGGCCGGGCAGTGCACGATCACCTCGTCGTGCTGGAAGAACACCAACTCCGCCCGCATGCCGAGCAGCTCCTGACGGAGCGCGGCCAGCATCACCACCGCCCAGTCCGCGGCGCTGCCCTGCACCACGAAGTTGCGGGTGAAGCGGCCCCGGGCGCGGGCGGCCGGGGTGCCGCCCCCGGCACTGTCCCCGCCGGCCTCCTCGTCGAGCGTGTGGCCGTCAGCCCCCGGCGGTGGGCAGGTTCGCCCAAGCCAGGTGCGGACCAGACGGCCGTCCTCACCCGCCCGCGCGGCCGCGTCCACGTACCCGACCGCGGCCGGGAACCGTCGGCGCAGCGCCGCCAGATGACGCAACCCGTCACCGCTCGTCTGCCCGTAGACCGCGCCCAGCAGGGCCAGTTTGGCCTGCTCACGGTCGCCGGAGAACCCGTGCTCGGACAACACCGCGTACAGGTCGCGGCCGCTGGCCGCCACCTCCATCAGCCCCGGGTCGCGGGAGATCGCCGCCAGCACCCGGGGCTCCATCTGGCCGGCATCCGCCACGACGAGCCGCCAGCCCGGCTCGGCCCGCACCGCGCGCCGCACCACCTTCGGGATCTGCAGCGCTCCGCCCCCGTTGGTCGTCCAGCGGCCGGTGGCCGTGCCGCCGGGCTGGTATTCGGCACGGAACCGGCCGTCCCGCACCCAGCTGCGCAACCACGTCCAGCCGTGCGCGGTGTAGAGGCGGTACAGCTTCTTGTACCGCAGCAGTGGCTCCACCGCCGGATGATCCACGCGGCGCAGCTCCCAGGCGCGGGTGGAGGTGAGGCGTATCCCGGCACGGCCGAAGGCCCGCACGACGTCCGCCGGCAGGTCGGGCCGGACCCGTTCGCCCGGCCCGAACGCCCGAGAGACCTCCTCCGCCAGCTCCGCCAGCCGACGGGGCTCGCCGCCGCCGGCGTACCGCTCGCCCAGCAGCTCCGTCAGCAGCGCCCGGTGCGCCTCGGCGGACCAGGGCACCCCCGTCCGTGACATCTCGGTGGCGACCAGACCCGCCGCCGACTCGCCCGCCAGTAGCAGCCGCATCCGTCCCGGATGCGCCGTCCGCCCGGCCCGCCCCGTCTGCGCCGCGTACACCTCCAGCAGGGCGCGCAGCGGGTCCGCCTCGTCCGGGAGCGGCGGGGGGCCCGCCTCGAACAGCGACGGCTGCGGATCGCCGTCCCGTACCCGGGGCAGCGGATCGTCCGGCACCGGCAGCCCGTGCAGCCGCGCCCATGCCGCGGGCAGCGAACGCGGCTCCCCGCCATGACCCTCGTAGCCGCGCAGCAGCCCCTCGGCGGCCTCCACGTCGTACGCCCGCTCCACCCGCACACCGGCCGCGAGCAGCCTCGGGTACACGCCGGCCGTGGCCCGCCAGACCCATCGTCCGGCCCCGGGCCGGGCCCGCACCGCTGCCACCGCGGAGCTCTCCTCGCACACCGGGCCTGCCGGGACGCCCCCGGCGTCGAGCGGGCAGACCAGGGCGCGCCCCTCCCGGGTCTCGGCCAGCGCCCAGCGGACCGCGGAGGTCCCGCGGTCCTGCTCCGCCCCGTCACCACCCGTCACACCGGACATGAACGGCGAGTCTGGCACGCGGCACCGACAATCCCGTCACGACTGGGGAGCCGGGGCCGCCCACAAGTGACGCGCGCCCGCCGATCGGGCATACTCCTGAGCGCCACAGCCGCTGGTCAGCCGCCGTCGCGACCCGACGCGGCAGCATCGCGGCAGGGGCAGTGACGACCCCCGGCGACGCCGCACACCCCGGCGCCGTCGCCGCAGCGCGCGACAGAAGGAGCCGCCGCCATGCCCGAGTCCGGTCCCCAGCCGGTGGAACGCAGCCTGCCCACCGAGGAGGCCAGGGACCTGATGTCCCTGGTGCGCGAGGTCGCGCAGCGGGAGATCGCCCCGACGGTGAACGAGGACGAACTCGCGGGCCGGTTCCCGCGCGAGGTCTTCACCCTTCTCTCCCGCTCCGGCCTGCTCGGCCTGCCCTACAGCGAGGAGTACGGCGGGGGCGACCAGCCCTACGAGGTCTACCTCCAGGCTGTCGAGGAACTCGCGGCCGCCGGCCTGACCGTCGGCGTGGGAACCAGCGTGCACACGCTCGCCTGCCACGCCGTCGCCGCGTTCGGCACCAAGGAACAGCGCACCAGCCACCTGCCGGAGATGCTCGGCGGCGGCCTCCTCGGCGGCTACTGCCTCTCCGAGCCGGCCTCCGGCTCGGACGCGGCCGGCCTGCGCACCCGCGCCGTGCGGGACGGCGACGACTGGGTCATCGACGGCACCAAGGCGTGGATCACGCACGGTGGCGTGGCCGACTTCTACACCGTCCTCGCCCGTACCGGGGGAGAGGGAGCGAAGGGCATCACCGCGTTCCTGGTCCCCGGGGACGCGCCCGGGCTGTCCGCGGCCGCTCCGGAGAAGAAGATGGGCATGACCGGCTCGCCCACCGCCCAGCTGCACTTCGACGGCGTACGGGTGCCGGACTCGCGCCGGATCGGCGAAGAGGGCCAGGGCTTCCGCATCGCGCTCGACGCCCTGGACTCCGGGCGCCTCGGCATCGCGGCCTGCGCCGTCGGGATCTCCCAGGCCGCCCTGGACGAGGCGTCGGGCTACCTCCGGCAGCGGCAGCAGTTCGGGCGGCCCATCGCCGACTTCCAGGGCCTGCGGTTCATGCTCGCCGACATGGCCACCCAGATCGAGGCGGGCCGCGCCCTGTACCTGGCCGCCGCCCGGCTCCGCGACCAGGGCCGCCCGTTCTCCCGGCAGGCTGCCATGGCGAAACTGTTCTGCAGCGACGCCGCGATGCGCGTCACCACGGACGCCGTGCAGCTCCTCGGCGGCTACGGGTACACGGTGGACTTCCCCGTGGAGCGCTTCATGCGGGACGCCAAGGTCCTCCAGATCGTGGAGGGGACCAACCAGGTGCAGCGCGTGGTGATCGCCCGCGACCTCCTGGGTCCCGAGAGCCGCTGACACGCCGGGCCCGGGAGCCACGAGCCCCGGGCCCGCCCGCGGGCGACCTCAGCACCCGCGAGCAGGGAAACCGTGCGAGCCGGGTCGCTTCGGCGGACTCGTCCCGCCGTCGGTGGCGCGCCCGGCCCGGACGCTCGGCCCGCGCGTTACGCGCGGGCGGCGGGAACGGCGCGACCCGCCGGTCGCGTGCCGGGCCCACCCACATGCGAGAACGGCTGCCGTCGCCAGTCCAGACCCGCAGGCAGCGTCAGCAGCGCCGCCAGCTCTTCCTCCTGCGCCCCCTCCGCGCCCGCCGTCGGCGCCGCATCGGCGGCTGGCCGGGCCGACCCCGGACACACCGTCAGACCGAACGGGTTCCATCGGGTCGGGCACAGTGCGTGCTGGGGAAGGGCACTCTCCTCCGCGAACAGCGCGATCGACTGCCCGCACTCCGGGCAGTCCACCCGGAAGATCTCGTATGTTTCGTCCCCCTCCTCGACGTCGCCGGCCTCGGCCTCGTCGAACCGCACCGGTTCGAGCGACTTCGCTGTGCGCATGCAATCCCCCTCGGGTGAGCAGGCCGGGCGTCTCCCCCCGGCCACCAGCGAAGCACTTCCCTCCGTGACCCCCACGTAATCTCCCCGTCCCCCAGGACGAGGGCGCACAGGTGTGGCGTTGGTCACACTCGGCGTCCGGGTGTGCACCGGCGGCTGCGCCCACTGTGCCGGAGCGTGCCCGGGGCAGTAGGTTGACCTGCTGTGGAGGAGCTGGACAGGCAGATCGTGGAATTGCTCGTCACGGACGGGCGGATGAGCTACACCGACCTGGGCAGGGCCACCGGCCTGTCCACCTCGGCGGTGCACCAGCGGGTGCGCCGTCTGGAGCAGCGCGGCGTCATCCGCGGTTACGCGGCCCTCGTCGATCCGGAGGCGGTCGGCCTGCCGCTGACCGCGTTCATCTCGGTCAAGCCGTTCGACCCCAGCGCCCCCGACGACATCGCCGACCGGCTCGCGGACGTCCCCGAGATCGAGGCCTGCCACAGCGTCGCCGGCGAGGAGAACTACATCCTCAAGGTGCGTGTCGGCACCCCGATCGAGCTTGAGCACCTGCTGGCCCGCATCCGGTCCCGCTCCGGCGTCTCCACCCGCACCACGGTGGTCCTCTCCACGCCGTACGAGGCCCGCCCGCCGCGGGTCTGACCGGTCCCGCCGCGGCCGCCCCGGGCCCCACGCCGGACCCCCGGGCGCACGGCACTCCGCCGCACGGGCGAGACTGAGGCCGTACCGACCCGA
This sequence comes from Streptomyces sp. RKND-216, assembly GCF_004795255.1. Classification (NCBI taxonomy): domain Bacteria; kingdom Bacillati; phylum Actinomycetota; class Actinomycetes; order Kitasatosporales; family Streptomycetaceae; genus Streptomyces; species Streptomyces sp. RKND-216. The sequence continues at coordinate 5,537,932 of NZ_SSBQ01000002.1, forward strand.
ACGACGCGCCGCATCCCCGCACCGGGGGCGGGGATCGAGGAACGCCGTGAACCACTCCGCGCCCCCGCGGGACGCCGACCGTCCCCGCACTCTCCTGCTGCGTGGCGGCCGCGTGCACAGCCCCGCCGACCCCTTCGCCACGGCCATGGTCGTCGAGGGGGGCCACATCGCCTGGGTCGGTTCCGAGGGGGCCGCAGACTCCTTCGCCGACGGCGTCGACGACGTCCTGCACCTCGAGGACGCGCTCGTCACCCCCGCGTTCACGGACGCACATGTGCACACGACGGCCACCGGGCTCGCCCTCACCGGCCTCGACCTGAGCAGCGCCGCCACCCTCGCCGACGCCCTGGCGCGCGTGGCCGCCCACGCCGCGGCCCGCCGCGCCGACCGGGTCCTGCTCGGCACCGGTTGGGACGCCACCGCCTGGCCCGAACAGCGCCACCCCACCCGCGCCGAGCTCGACGCCGCGACCGGCGGGCGCCCCCTCTACCTCACCCGCGTCGACGTCCACTCCGCCCTGGTCACCACGGCCATGCTGGAGCTCGTGCCCGGCGTCACCGGCCTCGACGGCTACGCCCCCGACGCGCCCCTGACCGGCGCCGCCCACCATGCCGTCCGGGCCGCCGCGCACGGCTCGCTGACAGCGGCCCAGCGCACCGAGGCGCAGCGCGCCGCCCTGGACCGCGCCGCGTCTCTCGGCATCGGCTCCGTTCACGAGTGCGGCGGCCCCGACATCTCCAGCGAGGACGACTTCACCGGCCTGCTCCGTCTCGCCGCCGGGAGCGAAGGCCCGCGCGTCACCGGATACTGGGCCGAACCCGTCACGTCCGCGAAGGACGCCGCGCGGGTCCGGGATCTCGGCGCCGTCGGCGCCGCCGGAGACCTGTTCGCGGACGGCTCCCTCGGCTCGCACACCGCGCACGTGCACGCCCCCTACGACGACGCGCCGCACGGCCACGGTGCCGCCCACCTGGACGCGGACGCCGTCGCCGCCCACGTCGCCGCCTGCACCGAGGCCGGACTCCAGGCGGGGTTCCACGCCATCGGCGACGCCGCCCTGACCGCCGTCACGGGCGGCGTGCTGCGCGCCGCCGAACGACTCGGCGCCGACCGCGTGCGCGCCGCACGGCACCGCATCGAGCATGCCGAGATGCTGCACGAGGACCACATCGCCGCGTTCGCGGCCCACGCCCTGACCGCGTCCGTCCAGCCGGCCTTCGACGCCGCCTGGGGCGGCGAACACGGCATGTACGCCCGCCGCCTGGGCGCCGCACGTGCCCGCACCCTCAACCCGTACGCCGCGCTGCTCCGCGCCGGTGTCCCCCTTGCCCTGGGATCCGACAGCCCGGTCACGCCGCTCGACCCCTGGGGAACCGTCCGCGCCGCGGCGTTCCACCGCACCGCCGAGCACCGCATCTCCGCCCGCGCCGCGTTCGCCGCCCACACCCGCGGCGGCTGGCGCGCCACCGGACGCGACGACGCCGGCACCCTTGTGCCCGGCGCTCCCGCGGACTACGCCGTGTGGCGCACGGGTGAACTCGTCGTCCAGGCCCCCGACACCCGGGTCGCGAACTGGTCCACCGACCCGCGCTCCGGCACCCCCGGTCTCCCCGACCTCACCCCGGGCGTCCCGCTTCCCGTCTGCCTGCGCACCACCGTGGCCGGCCGCACCGTGTACACGCGTCCGAACGAGTGAAGGGCGGGCGCCCGATACCGCCGAACGGCGCCCCCCGAAGCCCCCGGCAGGCCCGTGGAGACCCGGAACCCACCTGGTGCGACGGCGAAACGCCGCAGGCCGGGGGGATGTTGACACACCGCGCATCCCGCCCGGTAGGTTCGGCCGAGTCCACCACAGGACGTCCGACCGGGGGATCCTGTACGCGGTCCCCGAGCGCCGCTGGGCCATGGGGTGGTGCGTCGCACCGGCACACCACCACTGGGAGCCAGGTCCAGCGTCCGCAGCCCGGGGGCGGAAGGTTTCGCCTGGTCGGCAGGTGTGACCCGGGTGGGGCCCGGGCGCTCAGTAGACAACGGCTCTCGGTCGACCCGCAGCCAGCGGGCCCCAGGTCGGCCCGAAGGGCGCCGGGCCCCCATCCGCAGCCTCCTCACGTCCCCACCCGCGGCCCCGCGACGCGCCCCCTTCGATGTACCGTCGGGTCACATCGAGATCCCCACGACCACGAGGGAAGACGCGACCGTGCCATCGGGCCCCGACACCACCGAAGACACCGCCCGGAGCGGGCCCGCCGAGCCGCCCCCGGCCGCCGCCCCGGGGCCACGCACCCTCCCTCCGGCCCGGAGCCCACCTCCGCCGCGGAGAAGCCCGCCGGAACGGCCGCCCCGAGCCCCACCGTCCGTCTCGCCTCCGGCGGGCGCCCCGGGAGGATGCGACGCGCCGGCGCCCTTGTCCGGCGCGAGGCCCTCCGCACGGCGGCCGCGCTGCTCGCCGGCCTCGCCCTGGCCCTGGCCTTCCCGCCGTACGACCTGTGGCCGCTCTCCCTGGTCGCCGTCGGCGCCCTCGCCGTCCTCACCCACCGCCGTACGGCCCGCCAGGGCGCCTGGACCGGACTGGTCCTCGGCATGGCCTTCTTCGTCGGCCTGCTGAAGTGGCTGAACGTCATCGGCTGGGACGCCGTCCTCGGGCTGTCCTTCCTCCAGGCGCTCTTCCTCGCCGCGCTCGGCGCCGGCCTCGCCTTCACCTCCCGCCTCCCCGCCTGGCCCCTGTGGGCGGGCTGCCTGTGGGTGGCGGAGGAATGGGCCCGCGACCGGCTGCCCTTCGGCGGTTTCCCCTGGGGCCGTCTCGCCTTCGCCAACACCGGCTCGCCCTACACGCCGCTGGCCGCGCTCGGGGGAGCCCCACTCGTCACGTTCGCGGTCGCGCTGACCGGCACCCTTCTCGCCGCTGCCGCCCTCGGAGCCTGGCGCCTGCGCCGCACCGCCGCCCCCGTACGCGCCGCCGAACCGGCAGACCGAGCCCCCGTACCGGACGCCGCACAGGCCGGCCCCCGCCGCCGCTCCGCCCTCCAGACCGCCGCCGCGTGCGCGCTCGCGGCGGTCGTCACCGCCGCCGGCTACGCCGTCCCGGTCCCCACCAAGGTCGCCGACACCGTCGACATCGCCGTGGTCCAGGGCGACGTCCAGCAGCCCGGCATGGACTTCCTCGGCCGCCCCATGCTCATCCTCGACAACCACGTCGAGGCCACCCTGAAGCTCGCCGACCGCATCGACAAGGGCGAGGTGGACCGTCCCGACCTGGTGATCTGGCCGGAGAACGCCTCCGACCTGGACCCCCACAAGCACCGCGCGGCCCACGACCGCATCGACGAGGCCGCCGACGCGATCGGCGCCCCCATTCTCGTCGGCGCCCTGGTCGACCATCCGACGGAGGAGGGATACGTCGAGAACCAGGGCATCGTCTGGGACCCGCGGACCGGCCCCGGAGCCTCCTACACCAAGCAGCACCCCGTGCCGTTCGGCGAGTACGTGCCCTTCCGTGATGTGCTGAGCACGGTCATCACGCGCCTCCAGCGCGTCCCCCGCGACTTCTGGCCCGGCGACCGCACCGGCGTCCTGCAGGTGGGGCCCGCCCGCCTCGGCGACGTCATCTGCTTCGAGATCGCCTACGACGAGATCGTCCGCGACACCGTCAACGACGGTGCCCGCGCCCTGGTCGTGCAGACCAACAACGCCACCTACGGCCGCACAGGCCAGCCCGAGCAGCAGCTGGCCATGTCCAAGCTGCGTGCAGTCGAACACGGCCGGGCCATCGTGACCGCCGCCACCAGCGGCATCAGCGCGATCGTCGCCCCGGACGGCACCGTCGAGCAGCGCACCGAGGAGTTCACCCAGGACGTGCTGCTGGCCGAACTCCCCCTGCGCGACGACATCACGCTCGCGGACCGTGTGGGCGCGGCACCCGAATGGGCACTCGCTATCGTGGGCCTCCTGTCCTGCGCGTGGGCGCTCGTCCTCCGCCGCCGGACACGCGGCACGGCACGCCTGGCGGAGGGACGGCAGCAGTGACACACGGCGGACAGCGGAGCTACGGCCCCCCGGGGGACGTCCTCGTGATCATTCCCACCTACAACGAGGCCGACAACATCGCGCCCGTGGTGGAACGTGTCCGTGAGGCTGTGCCCGCGGCGCACGTACTGGTCGCCGACGACAACAGCCCCGACGGCACCGGCAAGCTCGCGGACGAACTCGCCGCCTCCGACGACCACGTGCACGTGCTGCACCGGCGCGGCAAGGAGGGGCTCGGAGCGGCCTACCTCGCCGGATTCCACTGGGGTCTGGAACGCGGCTACGGCGTGCTGGTCGAGATGGACGCCGACGGCTCCCACCAGCCCGAGGAACTGCCGCGCCTGCTGCACGCCCTCAAGGGAGCGGACCTGGTCCTCGGATCCCGCTGGGTGCCCGGCGGACGCGTCGTCAACTGGCCCCGCTCCCGGGAGTTCCTCTCCCGCGGCGGCAGCCTCTACTCCCGTGCCCTGCTGGACGTCCCGATCCGGGACGTCACCGGCGGCTACCGCGCGTTCCGTGCCGAGACGCTGCGCGGCCTGACCATGGACGCCGTTGCCTCCCAGGGGTACTGCTTCCAGGTCGACCTCGCCCACCGCGCCGTCCGCGCCGGCTACCACGTCGTCGAGGTGCCCATCACCTTCGTCGAGCGCGAACGCGGCGACTCCAAGATGAGCCGCGACATCGTCGCCGAGGCGCTGTGGCGCGTCACCGCCTGGGGCGTCGAGGGCAGGGTGAAGCGCGCACTCGGCCGCAGGCACACTTGAGACATGAGCAACGGCGCACCGAATCCGTTTCAGCCACCGCACCGTGACGGCCACGAGGCCCCGCAGGAGGGCACGGGCCGTCCCGGCGGCCCGGACGGCGGGGGGCGGACGGCGCGGCGCCGCTCCCCGGCCCGTACCCTGGCCCCGCTGATCGTCGCGGCCTGGGCGGTGCTGGAGATCTGGCTGCTCACCGTCGTCGCCGACGCGGCCGGCGGCCTCACCGTCCTGCTGCTGCTCGCAGGCGGTTTCGTGCTCGGCGTCCTGGTGGTGCGCCGGGCCGGGCGGCGTGCCTGGCGGCAGTTGTCCGCGGCCTTCGCCACGCCCGGCGGGCCCGGGGAGGCCCGGGAGGGGGCGGGGCCCCGCGGCGGCAACACCTTCGCGATGCTTGGCGGCCTGCTGCTGATGGTGCCGGGCCTGGTCTCCGACGCCGCCGCCCTGCTGTGCCTCTTCCCGCCGACCGCGAAGCTGCTGCGCCGGGGCGCGGAGCGACGGCTGTCCGGCCTGGCCGGCGGCGATCTGGGTGATGCCATGCGGCAGGCGCGCAGCGCACAGGAACAGGCCCGCATCCACCGCCCGGACGGACGGATCGTGCAGGGCGAGGTCCTCCGCGACGACGACGGCCCCCCTGCGCGCTGACCCGCCCCCACGAACGGCGTACAGGGGCGCGGCACCCGGCACACCGGGAACGGTGGGCACGGAGGCGGACGGGGGAAACGGACACGACAGCGGGCCGGGGCGGCCGCACCGTGAAGGTGCGGCCGCCCCGGCCCGTGCGCCTGCTGCCTCGGCTCAGGCGGACTTGCGCTTGCTGTCGCGCGGATGCACGGCGATGTTCATGGTGCCGGAGCGCAGCACGGCCAGCCGTTCGGCCAGCACCTCCTCCAGCTCCTCGCGCGTGCGGCGCTCCATGAGCATGTCCCAGTGCGTACGCGCCGGCTTGCCCTTCTTCTCCTCCGGCCCGTCACCGTCGACCAGGAGTGCCTGTGCTCCGCACACCTTGCACTCCCACTCCGGCGGGATCTCGGCCTCAACCGAGAACGGCATCTCGAAACGATGGCCGTTCTGGCATGCGTACTCCACGGCCTGGCGCGGTGCCAGGTCGATACCGCGGTCCGTCTCGTAGCTGGTCACCACGAGTCGCGTGCCGCGAAGAGCTCGCTCACTCATGAATCGTGCCTCCCGGGCTGGTCGCCCACAGGACAGGTGTCGCTGTCGTCGTCATCGAAGTCAACGTCTCGTCGGCGGTGAAGATTCCCGTAAGGGGACATGCGTCGCCCGTCGTGCCGCGTCGAATGTTGCGATACCCGCCGACGCCCGGTTTGTCACATGTGACAGAGGTTGTCACCCGGCGTTGCTCGCCGCGGTGCATGCGGTCACGGTCCATCCGGCGGGCCAAAGGCGTACACTACCGCCCCGCACCGCCCCGGGCTAAATCCGGTCCGGTTCCGGGTTGCCCACGGCGGCCGCCGCCCGTGCCACCGGCACCCGTGCCAGCAGGACGAAGCCCAGCACGAAGAAGACCACCAGCGAGATGATCGCGTCCCGGTAGCTGCCGGTCAGCTGGTACGTCAGCCCGAAGAGCAGCGGACCGAGCCAGCTGGTGCCCCGGTCGCTGATCTCGTACAGGGCGAAGTACTCCGCCTCCTTGCCCTTCGGTATCAGCTGGGCGAACAGCGAACGCGACAGTGCCTGGCTGCCCCCGAGCACCAGGCCGATCGCCGCCGCCAGCGCGAAGAACCACACCGGCGCCCCGGCGGGCAGGAACCAGCCCGCCCCCACGGTGGCCGTCCACGCCACCAGTGACCCCAGGATCGTCCGCTTGGCGCCGTACCGCTGGGCCAGGCGGCCCATCAGCAGCGCCCCGGCCACGGCGAGCACCTGCACCAGCAGCACGGCGGTGATCAGCGTCGTCTGCTCCATACCGAGCTCCTCCGCCCCGAACACCGACGCCTGGGTGATCACTGTCTGCACCCCGTCGTTGTAGAGCAGATAGGCCCCGAGGAAGAGCAGGGTGAGCGGGTACCGCCGCAGGTCCCGCACCGTCGCCAGCAGCTGCCGTCCGCCGCCGCCCAAGGAGATCCGGCGACCGCCCCCCGCACCCGCCACCGGCCGTTCCCGCAGCCGGCGCAGCGGCACCAGTGTGAACAGCCCCCACCACAGGCCGGCCGAGGCGAGGCAGATCCGCACCGCCGTTCCCTCGTCCACGCCCAGCGAGTCGTGCCCCAGGAAGACGGCCAGGTTCGCCACCAGGACCAGTGCCCCTGCGGCGTAGCCGAACGCCCAGCCGCGCGAGGACACCTTGTCCCGTTCGTGCGGCAGCGCGATCTGCGGCAGGAACGCGTGATAGACCACCACCGCCGCACCGAACGCGACGTTCGCGAGGATCAACAGCGCCCCGCCCAGCAGATACCTGTCGCCGGACAGGAAGAACATCCCCGTGGTCGCGCCCGCTCCCAGGTAGGCGAAGAAGCCCAGGATCGGCTTCTTCCTCCCCGTGCGGTCCGCCAGCGCGGCGGCCACCGGCATCACCAGCACCGACAGCAGTACCGACGCCGACACCGAGTAGGCGAAGAAGGAGCCCGCACGCACCGGAACACCCAGCGGGTGCACGAAGCCCTCGGGGTCCGCAGCGGCCTTCGCCACCTCGGTCAGGTACGGGCCGAGGAACACCGTGAGCACGCTGGTGGAGAAGACCGAGTTCGCCCAGTCGTAGAAGTACCAGCCCCGCTGCTCCCGGCGGCGCTCGGCCGCACCGCCCTCCGCCGCCCGCTCCGCGACCGCGTCCATCCGGATACCTCGTCCCCTCCACGCCGGGCTCCGCCGCCTCGAAAGGGGGGACGTCCGGTCGCGCGGCGCCCGCGGTCAGCCCTGCCAGGCCCCCCGCGCGGTCAGCACCTCACGCAACAGTTCGATGTGATCGGTCATGATGCCATCCACGCCCAGCTCCAGCAGCGCCCGCATCGTGTCCGCGTCGTTCACGGTCCACACGTGCACCTGCATCCCCAGCCGGTGCGCCGCCCGTACGAACGCCGCGTCCACCACCCGGATCCGCCCGTGCCGGACAGGCACCTGCACGCACACCGCGCCGCGCCGCACCGGAAGCGGCAGTCCCCACGAACGCAGCCGCAGCGCCCGCACTCCCCTCGTCCCCAGCGACGTCGCCAGCCGCGGACCCGCCAGCTCCTGCGCCCGCGCCACCCGGCGTTCGTCGAACGCGCCGACGCACACCCGGTCCCAGGCGTCCGCCGTCTCCAGCTCCGCCAGCAGCGGGGCGAGCGCGGCGTCCGCCTTGACGTCGATGTTCCACCGCGCGTGGGGCAAGGTCTCCAGCAGGTCGGAGAAGAGCGGCACCGGTTCCTTCCCGGCGATCCGCACCCGCCGTACCTGCTCCCACGTCAGGTCCGCGATCCGCCCCCGGCCGTCGGTGACCCGGTCCAGGGTGTCGTCGTGGAAGGCGACGAGGCGGCCGTCCGCGGTCGCGTGCACGTCCGTCTCCAGGTAGCTGTACCCCAGGTCCACCGCCCGCCGGAACGCGGTCACGGTGTTCTCCAGGCCCTCGACGGCTCCGCCGCGGTGGGCGAAGGCCAGGGGCGGCGGACGGTCCAGGAAGGGGTGTCGTATCTCGGTCACCGACGCAGTATCGCGCGCACCCCGCGCGGACCGTCCGCCGCCCCGCGCGGGTCCGCTGCGGCCACCCGGCTCCGCCCGCGGTCCGGAGCCGGCACCGCGAAGACGCGCAGGAAGACCTGTGCGAGGGGCCCGATCGCCAGCGCGTAGAGCACCGTGCCCGCGCCCACCGCACCGCCCAGCAGCCACCCGGTGGCCAGCACCGCCACCTCGATGCCGGTACGCACCAGCCGCACCGACATCCCGGTCCGGGCGTGCAGGCCGGTCATCAGCCCGTCCCGCGGTCCCGGCCCGAACCGTGCCGAGATGTACAGCCCGGTCGCCACGCCGTTCAGCACCACCGCGCCCGCCAGCAGCGGAATCCGCACCGCGAGCGCCGTCGGCTCCGGGCTCAGCCACAACGTCGCGTCCATCGCCAGCCCGACCACGAACACGTTCGACACCGTGCCGAGCCCGGGCCGCTGCCGCAGCGGCACCCACAGCAGCAGCACCACCGCGCCCACGATCACCGACACGATGCCGATGGACATCCCCGACAGCTCCGCAACGCCCTGGTGCAGCACGTCCCAGGGCCCCAGGCCCAGTTCGGCCCGCACCATCCACGCGGCGCTGGCACCGTAGAGCACCAGGCCCACGTACAGCTGCACCAACCGGCGCGCGAGACGACGACCCGACCCGGGGGAGACGGACACGGGGAACCCCTTTCTGGCGACCATGGACCGACCGTGGCAGCATGTGGCCTGAAAGACTGAGAAAAACACGGCCAATCAACGACGAGTGGACTGGATGCGGATGGCTCCCTGGACATCGGCGGTGGGTGCGCCGCAGCTCGCCCGCCTCCTCACCTCCCAGCACACCGGCACCTCGGGCCGCACCGGCCCCGTCCGGCCCGCCTACCGGCGTCTGTGCGACGGCATCCGCATCCTCGTCCTCGAAGGCCGCGTGCCCGTGGGCGCGCGTCTCCCCGCCGAACGCGAACTCGCCGCCGCGCTGAAGGTCTCGCGCACCACCGTCGCCACCGCCTACGAGGCCCTGCGCGCCGAGGGCTACCTCGCCTCCCGGCGCGGCGCCGGAAGCTGGACCGCCCTGCCCGAGGGCAGCCCGCTGCCCACCGGCGGCCTGGAACCCCTCCCGCCCGAAGCGGCCGACACCATGATCGACCTCGGCTGCGCCGCTCTCCCCGCCCCCGAACCCCACCTCACCGCCGCCTTCGAGTACGCCCTGACCGAACTCCCGCCCTACACCCACACGCACGGCGACTACCCGGCAGGCCTGCCCGTGCTCCGCGAGGCCGTCGCCCGCCACTACACCGCGCGCGGCGTCTCCACCATGCCCGAACAGATCATGATCACCACGGGGGCGATGGGCGCCCTCGCCGCCCTCACCCGCCTCTTCACCCCCCGCGGGGAACGCGTCGCGGTCGAACACCCCTCCTACGCCAACATCCTCCAGCTCCTCCGCGAATCCGGCGTACGCCTGGTGCCCGTCGCCCTGTCCGACCGCCGCCCCGGCTGGGACCTGACCGCCTGGCGCCAGGTGCTCCGCGACTCCGCACCCCGCATGGCCTACGTCATCCCCGATTTCCAGAACCCCACCGGCGTCCTCGTCGACGACGAGCAGCGCCGGGACCTGGTCACCGCCGCGCGCGCCGTCGGCACCCTCCTGGTCGCCGACGAGACCATGGCCGAACTCACCCTCGACGACGTGCCGGGGCAGCGGCCGGTCGCCGCCTTCGACACCGGCGGCTCCACCGTCGTCACCGTCGGCTCCGTCAGCAAGACCATCTGGGCCGGGCTGCGCATCGGCTGGATCCGTGCCGCGCCGGAGACCGTACGGAGCCTGACCGCCGCCCGCGCCTACGCCGACCTGGGCAGCCCGGTCCTGGAACAGCTCGCGGTCGCCCACCTGCTGGACACCGACTGGGAACCTGCGATGCGGCTGCGCCGCGACCGCGCCCGGGAGAACCGCGACGCCGTCACCGGCGCACTCCGGCAGCACCTGCCCGACTGGGAGTTCGCCCTGCCCCACGGAGGCCTGACCCTCTGGGCGCGCACCGGCGGCCTCTCCGGCTCGCGCATCGCCGAGGCCGGCGAACGCCTCGGCGTGCGCGTCCCCGCCGGCACCCGGTTCGGCGTGGACGGCGCGTTCGAGGCGTACGTACGGCTGCCGTTCACCCTCGCCGACCCGCTGGCCACCGAAGCGGTCGCCCGGCTGGCAGCCGCCGCGGACCTGGTGCGCTCCGGCGCCGTCGGCGGCAGCCCCACTCCGCGCAGCTACGTCGCCTGACCCGCCCCCGCCCTCACCGGGCCCGCCGGAGGCGGTCCAGTGGCCTGTGCGGCGGCCCGCGCCGCACCCGCCGGCTGCCCCCGCTCGGGCAGCAGCGCCAGCACCGCCTGCCGTTGCGCCTCGTCGGTCTCCTCGTCGTGCGGGTCCGGCGTCGCCGGCACCTGCAGGCGCAGCACCGGACCACCGCCCAGCCGCGCGTACCCGCGCCCCCGCGGCGGCTGCGGCGCCGGCGCCGCAGCCGGGCCCTCGCCCAGCACCGCACGCACCTGGTCCGCCGACTCCGGCCCCAGCACCACCCGCGCCCGCGTGTACGCCCGCACCGCCTGGGCCAGCGCCTGCGCCCCCTCGAACTGCTCCGCCACCACGACCGTCACGTACGCGGCCCGCCCGTGCCGCAGCGGCACCTCCAGCAGCTCCTGCGGGTCGCGGCGGCCCTCCGCGCGGGCTAGATGGCTCAGCAGCGCCGGCCGGTCCACCACCACCCACAGCGGCCGCCGCACGTCCGCCGGGACAGGGTCACCCGCCTGCCGCGCCCGGTGCCCCGTCAGCAGCCGCCGCTCCGTCTCGTGCACCACCCACTCCAGCGCGGCCAGCGCTCCCACCACCGACGACTCCACCGCCGGCACCCCCGGCCGCCCGGTCAGGAACGCGAACTCGCCGGCCCCGCCGCCGTCCACCACCAGCACGTCCCCGTGCCGCAGCGCCTGCAGCGCCACCGAACGCAGCAGCGTGCTCGCCCCCGACCCCGGATTGCCCAGTACCAGCAGGTGCGGCTCGGTCGAACGCGGCCCGGTGCGCCAGACCACCGGCGGCACGTCCCGCGAACCCCAGCCGTCGGTCACCGGCAGCGTCCGCGGAACCGCCCCCTCGTCGGTGAAGCCCAGCACCGTCTCGCCCGGCGAGGTGACGAACGGCTGCGCCACCACGTCCGCCGGAAGCGGAGGCAGCACCGACAGCTCCAGCCGGTTGCGCTCCTCGTCCCACCCGAAGCGGTACTCTCGTCCCCGCCCGGCCTTCGCGTCCAGCACCCGCTCCACCCGCTGCCGCTGCTCGGCGTCGCAGTCGGCGAAGTGCGCCGGATAGCGCAGCAGCAGCCGCTCGACGCGGCCCTCCCCGGTCAAGGAGAACTCCTCGAAGCTGCGCTCGTAGGTCCCGTCGTGGGCGTAGAGCGGCTCCTCACCCGGCTCGTCCGCGCGGGCGAAGCACGGCACCAGCGCCTCGTACAGCGACTGCAGCCGGGCCAGTTCCTCCGGGCCCGGACCCGTCTCCGCCGGTCCCTCCGCGCCGTCGCCGCCCCGGCCCTTCCACCCCGCGACGACGAGCAGCGCCCCGACCGCCAGCACAGGCCCGTACGGCAGCAGGTACACGCACATGAGACCCACGAAGACCAGCGCGCCCACCGGACCCCGCCGTTCCTGCGGTGCGGCCTGCCACCAGGCGCGGCCTTCGTACGTCAGCCTGCGCAGGCCGCGGCCGACCATCACCAGCGGCTGGAGGACGTCCGCGGCGCCGTCCGCGCCGGCCCGCGCCGCGCCCCGGCTCCTTCGGACCGCCTGCATCGCTCCGCTCCCGAGCCCCGTCAGACCGGGCAGTGGCAGCAGACCCACAGCCTCTCCTCCCTCAAGCGCCGCCGGCACCTCACCGCGTCCACCGTCCCGGTCCTAGAGCTGGAGGCCGCCGATCAGGCCCGCGAGCGTCTCGCCACCTGCCTTGATGCCCGGCGCGATGGCCGTGCCCGCCAGGTAGAAACCGAACAGCGCGCACACCGCGAAGTGCGACAGCTTCATCCCGTCCTTCTTGAAGAAGAGGAAGATGACGATGCCGAGCAGCACCACGCCGGAGATGGACAGAATCATGGAGACTCCTGGACTAGGGGACCTTCACCATGAGCTGTTCCACCATCACAGAAAGTATTATAGGGAGGAAAGCCGCAAATGGGTGATTCACCGGTCGTCGGCGGGAGCGTCGCCTCACCCGGCTGCGTCTTCTGCCGTGTCGTCGCGGGTCACGCGCCCGCCCACCGCGTGCTCGAGGACGCCACCGCCGTCGCGTTCCTCGACACCCGCCCCCTGTTCCACGGCCACGTCCTGGTGGTCCCGCGCCGGCACGCGGAGACCCTCACCGACCTCACCGAGGACGAACTCGGTCCGTTCTTCGCCCGTGTCCGCCGCACCACGGCCGCCGTCGAGGACGCGCTCGGCGCGGCCGGCACCTTCGTCGCCGCCAACAACCGCGTCAGCCAGTCCGTGCCCCACTTCCACGTCCATGTCGTCCCCCGGAACCGCAAGGACGGCCTGCGAGGTTTCTTCTGGCCCCGTACCCGGTACGCGGACGAGGCGGAAGCGGAGAACGTGGCGGCCCGGCTCCGCGCGGCGCTCGCCGCCGCAGACGGCTGACCCCGCCCGGTCGCCCGCGCCCACCGGACTCACCGGACTCACCGCCCCCGCCGCAAAGGGAGCGAGGAAGGAGCGGGGCATGCTCTTCACCGACCGCGCCGAAGCAGGCCGGCTGCTCGCCGAACGGCTGGGCCACCAGCGCGGCAACCGTCCAGTGGTCCTCGCCCTGCCGCGTGGCGGCGTGCCCGTCGCCCACCCCGTGGCCCACGCCCTCGACGCGCCCCTGGACGTCGTGCTCGTCCGCAAGCTCGGCGTCCCCAGCCACCCCGAGGTGGCGTACGGTGCCCTCGGCGAGGACGGCGTCCGCGTCCTCAACCCGGACGTCCTCGCGGCCGCCCACGCCGGCCCCGGTGAACTGGAGCACACCGAGCGGGCCGCCGAGACGGAACTCGCACGCCAGGCCCTCCGCTTCCGCGGCGACCGCCCCCGCGTCCCTCTGGACGGCTGCACGGCGATCCTCGTCGACGACGGCATCGCCACCGGAGCCACCGCCTCCGCCGCGTGCCGCGTCGCCGCCGCCCACGGCGCCGCCCGCGTCGTCCTCGCCGTCCCCGTGGCGCCCCCCGACACCGCCGCCCGCCTCGAGAAGACCGTCGACGAACTCGTCTGCCTGTCCGTGCCGGAGGTGTTCTTCGCCGTGGGGGAGTGGTACCGCGACTTCTCCCAGACCACCGACGACGAGGTCGTCGGCATCCTCTCCCGCCCCACCACCCCTTGAGGCGCCACGCACCGGGCGCAGGCCCGGCGAGACCCCTCGCCCCTCCCTACACTGGCCTCGTGGCCCGACCCAACGACGACGTCGCGGCACTGCTCCAGGAGTACGCCGACCTCGTCCAGATCAGTGGCGGAGACGCGTTCAAGGCACGCGCCTACGAGAAGGCCGCCCGCGCGATCGGCGGCCACCACACGGACGTCTCCACCCTCGACGCCCGGGCCCTGCGCGACATCCCCAACGTCGGCCGGTCCATCGCCGACAAGGTCGCCGCCTACCTGACCACCGGCACGATGCCCGAGGTCGAACAGGTCCGCGCGCGCATCCCCGACGGCGTCCGCCGCCTGATGGCCATCCCCACCCTCGGCCCCAAGAAAGCGCTCACCCTCTACGAGACGCTCGGCATCTCCTCCGTGCCCGCGCTCCGGGAGGCCATCGAGGCCGAACGGCTCCGGGACCTCAAGGGCTTCGGGCCCAAGACCGAGGAGAACATCCTCCACGGCATCGACGTCGTCCAGGCCTCCGGTGGCCGTGTCCGTCTCGGGCAGGCGGCCGAGACCGCCGAAGCAGTCGTCGCGGCACTCACCGCGATCGCCGGCTGCGAACGGTGTACCTGGGCCGGTTCCCTGCGCCGCATGCGCGAGACCGTCGGCGACCTCGACATCCTCGTCGCCGCCCGCCGCTCCGCACCCTTCATGGACGCCCTCACCCGGCTGCCCTACGTCGCCGAGACCCTCGCCCACGGCACCAAGAAGACCTCCGTACGCACCACCGACGGTCTCCAGATCGACCTGCGCGTCGTCCCGCCCGGTTCCTGGGGAGCCGCCCTCATCTACTTCACCGGCTCCAAGGCGCACAACATCCGCATCCGCGAACGCGCCGTCCGGCACAAGCTGAAACTCTCCGAGTACGGCCTCTTCCACGCCGAGACCGGGCGGAAGATCGCCGCCCGCACCGAGGAGGACGTCTACCGGCGCCTCGGCCTGCCCTGGATCCCGCCCACGCTGCGCGAGGACCGCGGCGAGGTCGCCGCGGCCCTGCGCGGCGAACTGCCCGCCACTGTCACCGACGCCGACATCCGCGGCGACCTGCACACCCACACTGACCTCACCGACGGCCTGGCCTCCCTGGAGGACATGGTCGACGCCGCGGCCCGTCGCGGTCTGGAGTATTACGCCGTCACCGACCACGCCCCCGACCTGGTCATGCAGCGCATGACGGACGAGAGGGCGCTCGCACAGCGCGAAGCCGTCCGCGCACTGGGCGAGCGCCACCGCGGCATGCGCCTGCTGCACGGCACCGAACTCAACATCGACCCCGACGGCGGCGTCGACTGGGACGCGGAGTTCCTCGCCGGCTTCGACGTGTGCGTCGCCTCCGTCCACTCCCACTTCCGCCAGAGCCGTGACGCCCTCACCCGCCGCCTCGTCCGCGCCTGCGAGAACCCCCACGTCCACATCATCGGCCACCCCACGACCCGCATCCTCGGCAAGCGCGAGCCCGTCGACGCCGACCTGGACGCCGTCTTCGCGGCCGCCGCCCGCACCGGCACCGCGCTGGAGATCAACTCCCACCCCAACCGGCTCGACCTGAACGACGAGAACATCCTCCGCGCCAAGCGCCACGGCGTGAAGTTCGCAATCGACACCGACGCCCACTCCGTCCGCGACCTGGAATACCACCGCTTCGGCGTGGGCACCGCGCAGCGCGGCTGGCTCACCGCCGAGGACGTCATCAACACCTGGCCGCTGCCACGCCTCCTCCGTCACCTGGACGGCACGGGAAACACACGCTGACCTCCCACCTCCCGGAGGACACCATGGACACCCGCTTCCTTGCCCCGCTGCTGGACCGTCCCGGCCCCTGGGCCTCGGTCTACCTGGACACCTCCCGGGCCACCCAGGACGCCGCTGACCGGCTGCGCCTGCGCGCCCGGGCCGCCGCCGAACAGCTCACCGCCCAGGGCGCCGACGACTACACCCGCGACGCCGTCGCGCGGCACCTCGCCGCCGGACCCGCCGCTGGAGCACCCCCGGGACGGGCCCTGTTCGCCACCGCCGCCGAGGTCGTACTCGACGTCCCTCTCGCCACGTCCCCCTCGGCCGTCCTCACCAACTGGTCCGCCCTGCCGCGCCTCGCCCCGCTGCTGGACCACCTCGATCACGCGCCCGCCTGCCTCCTCGCCCGCGTCGACCACACCGGCGCCGACATCGAACTGTGCGACGCCGGAGGCCGCCGGTCCGTCGGCCGCGCCGTCGGCGCCGAAGGGCCGGGCCGCGGACACCGCAGCCTTCCCGCGGACCGTCACGAATGGCACTACCGTCACCGCATCGAGAACGGCTGGGCCCGCACCGCCGACATGATCGCCCGTGCCCTCGCCCGCCACTGGGACCCCTCGGGCGCCGCCCTGCTGGTCCTCGCCGGCGATCCCCGCGAACGCCGAGCCGTGCGCGAACGCCTGCCCGAGCACATCCGCCGCCGGGCCGTCGAGGCCGGCCGCGGCACTCGT
This sequence comes from Streptomyces sp. RKND-216, assembly GCF_004795255.1. NCBI lineage: Bacteria > Bacillati > Actinomycetota > Actinomycetes > Kitasatosporales > Streptomycetaceae > Streptomyces > Streptomyces sp. RKND-216. The sequence goes on from NZ_SSBQ01000002.1 coordinate 5,554,249, forward strand.
GACCGCGGCGGCTCCCCGGACGCGGTGGACGCGGCCGTCGCCGAAGCACGCGACGCCCACGTCCACCGCCACCTGGAGGACACCCTCGACCTCTTCCGCGCGGGACGCGGGCGTCCCGGCACACACCTCGCGCCGGGCAGGGAAGCCGGGCCCGGACAGGCCGCCGAAGGCATCCCCGCCGTCGTCGACGCCGCACGCAGTCGCCGGCTCGCCACCCTGCTCCTCGCCGTGTCCGGCCCCGACCCCGCCCACGAGGTGTGGGTCGGCCCCGCCCCCGACCAGGTCGCCGTCCGCCGCAACGAGGCCCAGGCCACCGGGGTGCGCCGCCCCCTGTCGGCCCGCGCCGACGACGCCCTGCTGCGCGCCGCGGCCGCGGCCGACGCCGACGTGCTCCGGGTGCCCGCCGGTGGCCCGGGCCCCGCGGGCGGCTGCGGCGCCGTACTGCGCTGGGCCACCCGCAGCCCGCAGGGCACCGCGGCCTGACCGCAGCGGCGGTCACCGGTATCCGCCCCAGCCGCTCCCCCCAGAGAGGACTAGCCGCAATGCCGTTCGGTTAGTCGTCTGGTTTGCGGTGCAACTTTCGGGGTTCGGCTGGTGATACGGGTGCAGCCCCTGTAGTGGTTCTCGGGTCCGCCAAGACTCGTGTTCCTCCACAAGGGCTGCAGTGTCCGATTCTGTCATTACGCATGCTCCCGGCACATGGGCCGTGGGACACCTGGGCGAGTTGACCCAGGTTGTTCCGTTCGACGTCGTCGACGAGGCACTCGCTTCCGCGGGTGGTCAGCAGCACCGGGTGCGGCGATTGCCGTCGAGGGTGGTGGTCTATCTCCTCCTGGCGGGCGCACTGTTCACCGGAGTGGGCTGGGTGCGGGTCTGGTCCCGGCTGACCGCTTCATTGCCCGTGCCACTGCCCTCACCAGCTGCTTCGTCGATCACGGAGGCGATGCGACGGGTCGGGCCCAAACCAGTCAAAGCCCTGTTCGACCTGGTCAAAGGCCCAGCTGCGGTGACCGCGATGCAGGTTGCACGGTTCGCGGGCAGGCTGGTGGTCGCGATCGACGGCACGCAGATCGCGCTGCCGGACACGCCCGCGAACCTGTCGGCCTTCCCCAAGGCGAAACCCGGACCGAACGGGCCGGCCGGCTACCCGATGCTGCGTCTGGTCACCCTGGTGGCCTGCGGAACCCGAACACTCCTGGACGCGGTCTTCGGCACCGATGCCACCGGCGAGCTGACCTACGCTCGTGACCTGGTCCCCAACGAGGCGCTCGGGCCCGGGATGCTGCTGCTGGGTGACCGGAACTTCTCGGCCACCGCCTTTGTGAGCACGCTCGCCTCCACGGGCGCGGACTTCCTCATCCGCGCCAAGACTCACAGCACGGCGCTGAAACTGCCGGTCCTGCGCCGTCTGCCCGATGGCACCTTCCTCTCCCGCGTCGGCCAGGTCACCGTCCGGGTCATCGACGCTCACGTCACCGCCACCCCCACCCACGGCACCGCCGAACACGCCGTCACCCACGGCACCTACCGGCTGATCACCAGCCTCCTCGACCCCGACGAAGCATCCGCGACCGACCTGGTCAGGCTCTACCACGAGCGCTGGGAGATCGAGACCGGCTACTGCGAACTGAAATCGACCCTCCTCGGTGGCCGCGTCCTGCGCGGCCGCCATCCGACAGCCGTGACCCAGGAGACCTGGGCGCTTCTGGTCGCCTACCAGGCATTACGCACAGCGATGAGCGACGCCGTCCTGCACCGGCCCGACATCGATCCCGACCGTGCCGCGTTCAGCGTCGCGCTGGACACGGCACGTGACCAGATCATCCGGGCTGCCGGCATCATCGCCCACACCCGGATCGACCTCGTCGGACGGATCGGCACCGCCCTACTCCACGGCCTCCTGCCCGCCCGCCGGAACCGGACCCGACCCCGCGTGAAGAAACGAGCGATCAACTCCAAATACCGCGCCGTCGGACGCGACATCGACCACCGAACCCACCCGATCACCATCAAGATCCAGCACAACGCCTTGCCACACCCGCCAGACGGCTAACCGAACGGCATTGGGACTAGCCGCCGCCGCGCCGGGCACCCGGAGCCCTGAGAACGATCCCAGGAGGAGGGACCCGGCAGTGCCCATCGCGACCGTCAACCCGGCAACGGGGGAGACCCTCAAGACCTTCGACGCCCTCGGCCCCCGCGAGATCGAGGACCGGCTGGCGGCGGCCCACGAAGCGTTCCGGCACCACCGCGTCACCCCCATGGACCGCCGTCAGGAACTGCTGCGCGCCGCAGCGGACCTCCTCGAGGGAGAGCAGGACGACGTCGCCCGCACCATGACGCTGGAGATGGGGAAGCCCCTCGCCGCCGCCCGCGCCGAGGCGGCCAAGTGCGTGAAGGCCATGCGCTGGTACGCCCGGCACACGCCCGCCCTCCTCGCCGACGAGCACCCGGCCGAGGACGACGTCGCCGACTCCGGAGCGGTCCGCGCCGTGGTCCGCTACCGCCCGCTCGGCCCGGTCCTCGCCGTCATGCCGTGGAACTTCCCCCTCTGGCAGGTCGTGCGATTCGCCGCCCCCGCCCTGATGGCCGGGAACGTCGGACTCCTCAAGCACGCCTCCAACGTGCCGCAGACCGCCCTCTACCTGGAGGACCTGTTCCGCCGTGCCGGTTACCGCGACGGCTGCTTCCAGACCCTGCTGATCGGCTCCGGGGAGGTCGCCACTCTGCTCCGCGACCCGCGTGTCGCCGCCGCCACCCTGACCGGCAGCGAAGGAGCCGGCCGCTCCGTCGCGTCCATCGCCGGCGACGTCGTCAAGAAGACGGTGCTCGAACTCGGAGGCAGCGACCCCTACCTCGTCCTGCCCTCGGCCGACATCGCCAAAGCCGCCGCCACGGCCGTCACCGCCCGCACCCAGAACAACGGCCAGTCCTGCATCGCCGCCAAGCGCTTCATCGTCCACGACGACGTCTACGACGACTTCACCCAGCGCTTCGTGAGCGCCATGGATGCCCTCACGGTGGGCGATCCGATGGCCGACGGCACCGACATCGGCCCCCTCGCCACCGAACAGGTCCGCCGCGACGTGGAGGAGCTCGTCGAGGACGCCCGCCGCCAGGGCGCCACCGTGCTGGTCGGCGGCGCTCGACCCGAGCCGGACGGAGCCGGCTGGTACTACCAGCCCACCGTGCTCGCGGACGTCACCGACCGCATGCGCATCCACCGTGAGGAGGCCTTCGGGCCGGTCGCCGTCCTCTACCGCGTCGGCAGCCTCGACGAGGCGCTGGAGGCCGCTCACGACACCCCCTTCGGCCTCGGCTCCAACGTCTGGACCCGCGACCCCGCCGAGCAGGAACGCTGTGCCCGAGACCTACAGGCCGGCGGCGTCTTCGTCAACGGCATGACCGCGTCCCACCCCGGCCTGCCCTTCGGCGGCGTCAAGCGCTCCGGCTACGGGCGGGAACTCGGCGGACACGGCATCCGGGAGTTCTGCAACATCACCACCGTCTGGTACGGCCCCGCGGACTGACCACCTTGCCCGGCGCCCGTCAGGCGGCCCCGGCACGATGCGCTACTTGCGGGCCTGCACGGTGAACAAGCCGCCCTGCCGGTCGCGGAGGATCGCGTTGCGGCCCCTGGGGGAGTCCTCGGGAGCGGCCGCCACGGTGCCGCCGGCCTCCACCGCCACCCGCACCACCTCATCCACGTCCTCCACGTAGAACGACACGTGCCACCGCGGCCGCACGTGCGGGTCCGGGGCGGAGTCCACGCCCCCGCCCCGGATCGTCGCCACCGTGTGCGGCCCGAACTCGACGGTGACCGCGTCGTCGCGGTAGTCCACCTCGCAGTGTTCGGGGTGTTCCGACGCCCACTCCAGGACTTCGCCGTAGAACAGCGCGGCGGCGAACGCGTCCCTGGTGCGCAGCTCCAGTCTGGCGGGCGGGCTGCCGTGCGCGACGTGCCAACTGGAGTGCACCGTCCCCTCCCACAGCCCGAAGATCGCACCGCCCGGATCCGCGGCCAGGGCCGCCCGCCCGTCGCCCAGCGCGATGGGACCGATCGCCACCGTCGCTCCCCGCTCACGGACACGGGCCGAAGCCGTGTCGGCGTCGCCGACGCCGAAGAACGGCGTCCACGCCACCGCCACCCCGAGTCTGCGGCTCACGGCCCCGATTCCCGCGACCGGGACCCCGTCGGTCATGGCGATGCAGAACTCCTCCCCGAGCCGTCCCGGCCGGAAGGTCCAGCCCAGCACCGGGCCGTAGAACTCCTGAGCCGCCGCCATGTCGCAGGTGGCCAGGCTCACCCAGCAGGGTGCGCCGGAAATCGGGCGCTTCGCAGCCGCCACTCCGCCTCGCCTCACTTCCGGATGCCGACAGAAATGGACAAATGCCTCAGGATTGGAGTCCACCCTAACGGAATCGCCGTGACGCGCCGCCGCGCACCGCGCGGCTCAGTCCGTGGGCTCCTCCGGTTCCGGCGGCTCCCGGTCGCCGAGATCCCCGCCACCCGAGGTGCCGGACCCGCGAGGGCCCGACCCGGCCTCGTCCGCGTCGGGGAGTCCTTCTGCGCTGCCGGTGCTCTCCTCCTGCGTCTCCTTGCCGCCGGCCGCTTCCTGGTCCGGCAGGTCGCGGGGGACGCCCGTACGCCGGGCCGCAGGGCCGTTCTCATACGATTCGCCGCTCATACCCTCATCGTCCCTCGCGGCACCGACAGGCGGAACGGCAGACGGGCGACGCGGTGGTCGAAGCTCGTCGGCGGCACGGACGGCGGCGCCGTGGTGTGCACGTCCGGATACCGCGTGAACAGGGCGTGCAGCACCGCCCGGATCTCCTGCCGCGCCAGATGCGCGCCCAGGCAGTAGTGCGGCCCGCCCCCGCCGAAGCCCAGATGCGGATTCGGGCTGCGCGTGACGTCGAACGCCTCCGGATCTGCGAACACGCGCTCGTCCCGGTTGGCGGAGCCGTAGCAGAGGACCACCCGGTCGCCGGGCCGGTAGCCGCCCGGACCCCCGCCGTACTCCCCGGCGACGGTGCGCCGGAACTGGTGGATGGGCGTGCTGTGCCGGACGATCTCCTCCACCGCCGTGTCCAGGTGGGCGTCGAGGCCGGAGAGCAGCACCTCCCGCTGGCCGGGATGGACAGTCAGCAGGTGCAGGCCGTGCGCCAGCGCGTTGCGCGTCGTCTCCACACCCGCCACCAGCAGCAGCGAGAAGAACGCGCCCAGCTCACGTGACGAGAGGCTCTGGCCGTCCCGGTCCGGCGCCACCAGCCGGGAGATCAGGTCGTCACCGGGGCGCTCCCGCCGCTCCCGCCCGACCCGCGCGACGATGCGGTGCATCCCCGCCAGCGCCCGCAGTCCCCGACCGGGCGTCCGCAGCCGCTGCGCCAGGGTGCGGTCCAGGCCGACGTGCTCGGACGCACGGTCGATCAGCACCTGGATGCGCTCCCGCTCAGCCTCCGGGATGCCCATCATCCGGCACAACACGTGGAATGGCATCGGCGCCGCCACGGCCGCCACGAAGTCCCCGGTGCCGTCCCCGCCCGCGGCGCCCGCGATCCCGTCGACCACACGGTCCGCGGTGCGCCGGATGTCGTCCTCGGCGCGCGCCAGGATGCGGGGGGTGAACGCCCGTGCCACGACGCCGCGCAACCGGGCGTGCTCCGGGCCGTCCAGGTTCACCATGGACGCCCCGAAGAGCGCCTGCACCCAGCGTGCCGGCGGGGGAGTCGTCGCCCCTGGTGCGCTGCGGAACACCTCCGGCCTCCTGCTCGCCTCCGTCACATCGCAGTGGCGCACAAGAGCGAACGTCCGGCCGCGCTCGCCCTCCTCCACCAGCACGGGCTGATCCCTCGCGCGCAGGCGCGCGAACGCTGCCTGCCGCTGCGGCCCCGGCAGTCGCCAGAAGTCCGGCCGGAGGGGATTGAGGTCGTCGGGCACGCAGGCGCCGGTCTCGGGCAAGGACACCACCCCCACACCACGGAACAGGACCCGCCCAGTATGTTCCGTTTCGTTCCTCCCGGGTGGCATTGGCGCCTTCGGCGGGTGTGTTCCCACACAGGCGGCGTAGGGTCCGGGCATGCCCGTATGGATCTACGGCCCATTCGGGCGGCGGGAGGACGCAGACCGTCCACGAACCTTGCCGCCGACTCCCCCGGGAGCGTCGTCAGCGACCGGAACACTCCGGGTTGGGTCTGCAGCGCATGCGTCCGCCCGCTCTCCGGCGCGACTTCCAGGACTACCCCGTCTGGCGGCAGGGCGTGTACGAGGTCCTCGACCATCTCCTGGCGAGCGCCACGGCGCCGTCATGTGCCCATGACCGCTGTCGAGCCCTCCTACCTCGTCGGGACTCGGCCGGTTGCGCGGTCTCCTCCGCCGCCTCCACGCCGGGCTGCGCCACATCCGGTTCGACCGACCCCGCCGCCCGGCTACCGGGAGTGCCGGTCCGCTCCGTAGGTGCGGCCGGGCAGCGGACGGTCCAGGTCGCCCGTCCGCAGCCGGTACACCTGGAGCCGGAGGTCGTAGTACTTGTCGGTCTCGCCCACCCATTCCATGCCTATGCGCTCCGCGGTGGCCGCCGCCCGCGCGTTCGCCGGACGCACCACGGCGAAAAGCTCGTCGACCCCCGCCTGCTGCAGCGCCCAGTGGGCCGTGGCGTGCCCCGCCTCCGCTGCGTACCCCCGCCCCCAGGAGCCCGGCTCGAGCTGCCATCCGATCTCGAGGTCCTCGCCGCCGGGTGGCAGGTACAGCAGGATCACGCCGCCGACCACCCGCCGCTCCGCCGTCAGCTCCACCGCCCAGCGCCCGGTGGGCGGTGACCCCCTGTGATCCTCAGCGATCCACTGCTGCAGCACCAGCCGCATCGCGTCCCGGTCGCTGACCGTGTCCATCGCCGGACTCAGCCACCGTGCCACGTCCGGTCGCCCGTAGATCGCGAAGGCGGCCTCCACGTCGTCCAGCCTCCACGGGCGCAGCGTCAACCGTTCCGACACGATCGTGCTCGCCATGCGTCCTCCCGCGGCCGTACCGCGGGGCGGGTAACCCCTCACGCCGCCCGTAGACCACCCGGTTCGTCCATCCCCGGGAACAGGGGTCCGTCGACGGGATGCTGAGGCAGCTGGTGATCACATCGCCCCGGAATCTCGATGGGACGACGGCACGGGCCGGTCTCCACGGCTGTCGATCTCGCGGGGAGCACGACAGCCCGGGACTCCGAGCCGGCCGGATCTTGCGGCCGGGGGGCACCACCGCCCGTGAACGCTGTCCGCCCGCCCGCGACGGCAGTTCCTTGCGCGGTTCCGCTCCGCGGTGCGCTCGACGGCCGGCCGTAGCGCCTCGATGCGGCGCACGGTGAATCGCGGAGTCGGGGCCCGTCGCAGCACGTCGTGCCGGGGCGGGTCCATCCGCGGGAAGGCGCTGCCGCCGGGCAGCGGCGGCAGCGGAATCAGGCGGGGAAAATCCCGGATGCTGGTCGTCCGCGGAGAACCGGCTGTCGGACAGCACGGCGCACACGTCCGCGTACCGGCTGACCAGCCAGTGCATGCTGTCGTCGGGCAGGGTGACGCGGACCGGTGGTGCGGCGTCCGGGAACACCGGCGACTCGGCGCCCGGCGGCACGGGCGGCCAAACCGAGACCGGCCTGGTGTGAGCGGGGTCGGCGTGCTGCATGGGGTTCCTTCTGCTGGACCGGCGACGGGCACGAGCCCGTGGCACGGCGAGCAGTGAACCAACCGAGGCACCCCGCAGACAGCGGTGCTCACGCGGCCACGGAAGCACCGGTCAGAAGCTCATGACCGCCAGTGTCGCCACGAGACCGATACCCAGGGCGGTCAACGCCAGCAGCAGCACCGCGTTGCGTACGTCGGCATCGTGCTTCGCCATAGACACACCTTCTCCTCGGTTTACACACCGACCGCCCGCGGTGTGCGCGCGGTCGCACCCCGCGGACCCGGTGAGGCTCCCGGCGTGGTGCCGGGTCAAGCATCGTGCCTATCGGCGCGACACGAAAGCGGAACGGCGAAAGTCATGACTGTTTACGCAGGTCACACCTGTTGCGGACGTGGAGCGGTGCGGCCCGCGCCGACGACCGGCCGCGTTCTGCGGCGCGCATGCCCGTGGCCGGAGCGGCGACTTCACATGTGTGAAGGGACGGTGTCGCCGATCCCGTCCCCGGCCGACCAAGGTCAGGCAGCACCCTCGTTCTGTTCGTGGACCGCCAGTGCGACACCGAGCCCGGAGAACGTCGGCGCTCACTCCCCGACGCATGTCCCCCGCCGGTCCGCCCCGTCCAGGCCCGCTTTCTCCTCCTCGGTCGACACCATCCGGGCCAGGAACGAGGCACCGATCGACGGGCACGCCGCCGTGTAGGCGTGCTCGCTCCCCCCGGCGTCGTACAGCTTGCTGATCAGCATGAGGAACCTCCGCCGTCGAGGACCCCGCCGGATGCGGAGGACGCCTGTACCGGCTCTTCCCGGAAACCTCGCACACCAGATGCAACCGTGCGCCGCGGGTCTTGCGCACGCAGGACTCCGCACCCCGGGCCGGACCTCCTAGTGTGGTTGACGTGACGGCTTCCAGGACCGGCATATCCGCCGCACCCGGCCTCGAGGTGCTCCGCGCACGACTGCGCAGGGCGATCTTCGCGCGCGTGGCCGGACCGGACGGGCCCGCCGTGCGTGCCCGCATTCATGACACTCCGGGACCGCGCTGGTTTGCCGAGGGGAGTCCGATCCGCCTTGTGCACGGTGACGCGTCGATGTTCGTGGGTGGATTGCGCGCGTTGCTGCTTCAGTCGTTGCACCCCCTGGCCATGGCGGCGGTTGCGGGGCACTCGGGATTTCGAGGCGACCCCTGGGGGCGTCTGCAGCGGACCAGTGCTTTCCTTGCTGTCACGACCTTCGGTACCGCCGGTGATGCGAGCCAGGCGGTCGAGGCAGTCCGGGCCGTGCACGGGCGTGTGCGGGGCAGGACTGCCGAGGGCCGGTGCTATGCGGCTTCCGATCCTCGTCTGCTGGCCTGGGTACATGCCGCCGAGGTCGACAGTTTCCTCTGTGCATTCCGTCGTTTCGGTGCTCGTCGTCTCAGTGATGCCGAGTGTGACGGGTACATCGCGGACACCGCCCGTGTCGCTGCTGCGCTGGGTGTCCGGGATCCTCCTCGCAGCCGGTCCGAGCTCTGTGCCGTGCTGGACGGATTCGCGCCCGAACTGCGTGCTACGGCCCCTGCGTTGGACGCGGCGCGTTTCCTGCTCCGGCACCCGCCACTGCCTTTGGCTGCACGGCCTCCGTACGGCCTTCTGGCCGCGAGTGCTGTCGCGCTGCTCCCGCCGTGGGCGCGCCGGGAGCTGCGCCTTCCGGGTGTGCCCGCGGTGGAGAGGGCCTTGGTGCTCCCGGCGGGCGCGGCGGTGACGCGTGGCATTCGCTGGGCCATGGCGCCTCCCGCCTCCTGACGGGAGCCTCCCACCCGGAGCAGCCGCCCGCCCGTCGCGCGAGGCCGGTTCCGTTACGTGGCTGCCCAGCGTGATGGTCGCGCCGGTGTCCTTGTGGACGTGTGTGGTGCCGGGTCCTTCGGGGTGGGGGCCGTGCCGACGTGGGGATCTTGGTTCACGAGGTTCGGCTGTGGCTGGGTCGCCGTTCGCGACCGCTCGCGCGAAGTGGCCTGAGTGGTGGGGGTCAGGGGGTAGGTTCGGGCGCTCGTTCGTTCTGTCCCGGGGGCTGGTTTCTGGGGTTGGGGTTCGTGGCTGTCGCGGCGAACTCGAACCTTACTCCTGGGTAAACTTACTCACCGGTCACCTTGAGGCAAGCCCCCTGTCTTGTGTTTGTGGGGTGGTGGGTGGAGGTGTGGTTTGTCAGGTGTTCCATCCGAGGGAGGAGATGTGGGTGTAGGAGTCGTAGTCGCTGCCGAGGTTGGTGATGATTTCGTCCCATACGGTGTCGAGGGCTTCGTCGTCATCGGCGAGCCAGGCGTCGACTGCGGTGTTCCAGTGGTGGGGCCGTACGGTCAGCCGCCGCACCGAAAGGTTGCGGCGGTGGCGGCGGTCCACGCCGGTCTGGTCGACGGGGTCGATCTCGATGCGGGTGCCGCCCCGGGAGGTGAGGCGGCGTTTGAGGTCGGCGGCGACGTTGTGGCGTCGCAGGTCCCAGTACGCGGCATCCAGCCGCGCCCGGTTCGCCTGGCTGGGGGAGCGCTCCTCCGCCAGCCACGCGAACAGGGTGCGGGGTGTGACGTGGATCCCGGCGCGTTCCATCGCGGCGTAGCCGGCTTCGGAGTGGGTGAGGTAGCGCAGCCGTGCGGAGATGCCGCGGTCGGTGTCGGCGGGTGAGTGGATGCCGGTGACCATGTTCTCGATGCCGGCGCCCAGGGCGTCGGCGCCGCGCATCCCGTGGGCGTTGTACTGGCCGAGGTTCATCCAGCGGCCGGCCATCAACGCTCCCCGGCAGCAGTGGTGGCGGTGTAGGTGACCGGGTGGCCGTCACGGTCGGTCTTGACCTTCATCTCACCCAGGCCACGGCCCTCGGCCCACGTCTGCCGCCAGTCCCCGCCGGCGAGGTGGAGTTCGTCGGTGCCCAGTGCGCTGATGACGGTGAGTCCGGCCTGGTGGGCCTTGTGGGCGCGGGACCACAGGTTGGCGAACGCCTGGGAGCGGATGAGGTGCATCCAGTCCGGGCGGACGATCTCCCGGTTGTGGGAGGACTCGCCCAGGGTGGAGACGAACTTGGAGTACATGGCCTTGATGTAGGTGGCGGTGACGTCGTCGCCGTCGGCGAGGGCGTCGGCTCGTGCGGCGGCGAGGAGCTGCCGGAGGCTGTCGAGGAAGGTCTCCGTCGCGCTGGAGGTCCAGGACTCGTGGATGACCGGCGCCTCGACCAGGCGGTGCTTCGGCCCGGCCAGGCGCAGCAGCAGCCGCAGCGTCGGCTCGGTGACCCAGACCGGCCCTTCCTCTTCGCGGTCGCCCATGGGTGAGGGGAGGTGCGGGTGCTCCCACATCCCGGGGGTGATCAGGTGGACTCCGGCGCGCTTGCGGTCGTGCTCCCCACCCGGGCTGTGGGTGAGTTTCCCGATCGGCAGGTGCGTCTTCAGCGCGGACAGGTAGGCCGCATTGACGTCCAGCGCAGTCACCACCACCTCACCGTCGGGGTGACGGCGGTAGCCTGGGTGGCGCCAGGACGGACGCGCTTCCCAGATCAGGTCCGGGTCACTCTTCGAAGGCTTGCGCAGGATGTCCGGCAGGGCGGGGTAGGCGGTGTACTCGTACCGCGCCTGCGCCCGGGTGCGCGCGAACAGCCCCATCACATCCGGGATCGCCCGCTTCACCAGCGCGGCGGTGGCGGCGTCCGCGTCCCCGCCCGCCTTCACGAGTTCCTGGTCCACGGCCGCAGTGATCGTCTCCCGCAACTCGACGCGCACCTGCTCCGCCGAACTGGCCCGGCGCCGCGCCTGTTGTCGGGCGTGCCCGGCCCGAGCCTGACGCGCCGCCGGACTCTCCACCGGCACCGCTTCCCGACCGTCCGATCCGGGCCCGGCACCCCGCCCTGCGGACTGCACCCCAACGTCGGACTGCTGAACCGAAGGCTCAGCCTGCGCGGCGGTGGCGGGGTGGATCTGGGCCAGACCCTCCAGGAGCCGCAGGTACTTCCCCCGCGAGGTGGAGGCGGGCATGCCGCCGGCTTCCCAGTTCGCGACCGTCTGCCGGCCCACGCCCACGGCCCGCGCGACCTGGTCCAGTGACAGTCCGGCCGCCTTCCGCAACCGCACCCGCTCGCCCGGGTCCTCGAACGCCGCCGCCAGCTGCACCTCCGCCAGCAGCGCCGCGACGCCGTCCCCTTCGAGTCCACTGCTCATGAGCACCCATCGTACACCTGAATAGACGTCAAATGGCTCAGAAATTGCCTCTAGGTGGCTTTCGTTGTGGGCGGGTGACGCGGCCTCGCCCGGGTGGCAGCGCGGGTTGCAGGTGACTGTGTCGAGGCTGGAGCAGGTGGCGGTGGGCAGGCACTGCACGGACGCCGATGGCGACTCGTGCAGCACCCGCAACGAAGTCCTGCTGGGGGAGGCGTTCGTCGCTCCGGACAAGCTGACCGGTGGCCAGTGGTACAGCCCTACGACGAGGTCTACGTCGGTGCGCCGGGCGGGCTGGACATCGACCACATGGTCCCGCTCGCGGAGGCCTGGGGCTCCGGGGCCGGGGCGTGGTCGGCCAAGGAGCGGAAGGAGTACGCCAACGACCTCGGGGACGAGCACGCGCTGATCGCGGTCACCGCCCGCTCGAACCGCTCCAAGGCCGATCAGGATCCGGCGATGTGGCTCCCGCCGCACCAGGCCTACCGGTGTGAGTACCTCGCGGACTGGGTGGCGGTGAAGACGCGGTGGTAGCTCACCGTTGGCGACGCCGAGCGCCGGGCGCTCACCGGCGGTCTGGCCGACTGCCCGAACAGGCCGGTCCGGGTGACACTCGCCCGCGCTGTGCCGTCTCATGAGGTTGTTCCACGCCGCGTGAAGCCTGATGACGTTGAGTCCTGCCCATCGGAGCAAGCGCAATTCACCCTTCGGATGAGCTTGAGGCTGGCACTCCCGGACCTATTCATCTATCATCGCCGATGAACGATGAAAGGGGGAGGGTCGTGCTTGACCGTTCTTCCGCAGAGGCATACGCGAGCTGGTTCAGGTGCCTGGCGGACCCGACGAGGTTGCAGTTGCTGCACCTGCTGGCCACGGAGCGCACACCGGTGACGATCGGGAAGTTGGTGGCTGCACTGGGTGTGGGGCAGTCGACCGTCTCCACCCATGTGCGCCGCCTTGCCGAGTTGGAGTTCGTGTTCGTCGAGCGGGCCGGGACCTCCACTCTGGTGCGTGTGAACCCGGACTGCCTGGCCGAGTTCCCGACCGCTGCCGAGGTGGTCATGGGGCGTGCGCCGGTCCGCCCCGGGGTCAGTGCGCCGGTCTTGGCTCCCTGGCAGGCGGGTGAGGACGGTGAGTGAGAGGCTGGCGGCCGCGCTGGTCGATTTCGCTGTCCTGCTGGTCGAGCTGGTGGTTCTGCTGGTCGCGGTGTCAGCCGTCATGGCGTTGCTCGCCCGCAAGATCGGAGTGTCCCGGCTGCAGGGCTGGCTCGGCGGTGGCCGGCTGCGCGGGGCGGTGAAGGGGATCCTGCTCGGGTTCATCACGCCGTTCTGCACCTATTCGGCGCTACCTGCGGTTGTGGGCATGGTCAACGCGCGGATCCAGACGGCGACTCTGGCTGCGTTCCTCCTGTCGTCACCGGTCCTCGACCCGATCATCGTCGCCATCCTCATTCCGCTGTTCGGATGGCAGGCCACCGTCGCCTACGTGGCGGTGACCTGTATCGGCGTGCTGCTGGCCGCGCTGCTCGCCGACGCGGCCCACCTGGAGCGCGGCCTGCGGCCCGTCCAGGCGCCCGTCACGGTCACGGTGGGCGGGGGCGATACGGCCGGAGACCCGGTGCCGACCGACGGCGCCTGCACCTTCGCCAAGTACGACCCGTTCACCGACACCGCCCGATGGGCCGGGTGGCGCACAGAGGTTCGCCGCGCCATGCGTTACGCGCTCGGCCTCGCCCGCGGGCTGATGCTACCGCTGATCGTGTCCGTGGCCATCGCTGCCGCCGTCATCGGCCTGATACCGCAGGAGCTCATCACCCGGCTCACCGGATCGGGCAACCCACTGGCCGTGCCCGTCGCGGCGATACTCGGCGCCCCCTTCTACGTCTCCACCGAGGCGTTCCTGCCCATCGCCGCCGCTTTGCACGACAGCGGTATGAGCCTGGGAGCGGTCTTCGCACTGGTCATCTCCGCAGCAGGGGTCAACATTCCCGAACTCGGCCTGCTGAGCAAGGTCATGGCACCGCGGCTGCTCGCCGCCTGCACCCTCGCCATCATCGGCGTCGCCGTCGCTGCCGGCTACTTCATCCCTCTCATCTGACCTGCCCGGATGATCACCAGGAGCGGGATCTCGATGAGGCGATGTGGCGGGGCACGCCAACGCCCCGCTGACGCCGGAAGGGCGTCGGCGTCAGGACCGCCGCAGTCCTCCTGGCCACCGTCGGCGACGGCAGGAGCTTCCCCACGGGCGCCCACCTGGCCTCCTGCGCCGGCCTCGCACCGGCGACCAGGTCCTTCGGGACCGGCCCCTGGTGGGCTGACAACACAATTTGTCACTATCGAAAGTGAGACAGGGTGTTCACAGCCCCCGGCGTTGCAGGTCGCTCCTCGATGTGACGCGGCTCCTGGCCGAGCCGGACCAGGCCCACTGTTCCAGTGGGAGCATGTCCGGGTCGTGTCCGGGGAGTCTCCGGGACTTGCCGGATGCAGCAGGAACTCTGCTCGGCCACCCTCGAGACATGACCCTACGCAACCGTACCCGTACGCGCCTCAGTCTCATCGTGCCGGTGGCTGCCCTGGTACCAAGTCTTGGGCTGCTCCCCACCGAGGACACCTCGTCGATCACCTCGGCATCCCGCGGAACTTCGGGGACCGGACCCGAACGTGCGGCCTACGTCGTCGGCGAGGAACGGGTAGGCCCGCGGCTCCTCGATCTGACAATCCGCTCCCCAGCCCTGGCGGGCACAGGCCATGTGCGGCTGCTCACCCCGGAGGGCTGGGACGCGCGGCGCCCCAACGACCGCTGGCCGGTGCTCTACCTACTGCCCGACGGCAGTGGGGACTACCGCAGCTACACCGACGAATACCACATCGAACGGTGGCCCCAACTGCGCCAGACGCTCGTCGTCGTGCCCCAGATGCCGTTCTACGGCTTCTACAGCGACTGGTGGAACAACGCGGAAGGCGGAGCCCCGGCAGTCGAGACCTTCCACCTCGACGAAGTCGTCCCCATCCTGGAACGCGACTATGGGGCTGGACGGCAGCGCTCGATCGCCGGCCAGTCGCAAGGGGGGTATGGCGCCGTCAAGTACGCGGCCCGACGTCCCGGGATGTTCGACGTGGCCGCCAGCTTCAGCGGATTCCTCCACCCCCTCCAGTACCCCGAAGCAGTCAGCGGCGGCGCGGACTACCTTGGCGTGCCATGGCGGAGAATCTGGGGCGACCCGCAACGTCAGCGCCACATCTGGCAGCGCAACGACCCTTACTACCTGGCCAAACGGCTCCGCGGCACACGGGTCCATATCACCGCCGGGGACGGCACCCCGGGCGCCCTCGACCCACCGGGCACCGAGCCGGACCCCCACATCCCCGGCTTGGCTGACCTCGCCCCCCCTCTACCCGGACGAGGTGATCTCGCTGACCGAGGCCGTCATGGCCGACGAGTCCCGCGCCGTGGCCCGTCGCCTCAAAGAAGCCGGAGTCCGCGTCACGACCCACTTCTACCGAGGCACCCACAGCCCCGCGTACTGGGAACGCGAACTGCGACAAGTCATGCCGAGACTGCTCGCCCCGTGAATCACGTGGCCCTAAGACCGTGTCCTATGTGGTGAGGCGGACGGGTCGCTTGTAGCAGCAGAGAGTCGGAGAGCGTGTGGAAGTCGTTCTCCCGGAGGCCGATCCGTGGGTTGACGGTGGAGGAGCCCGGGCCCTGGGTGTTGGGCGGTCACGTAAGTCTTATCCGGCTCGCTCTGCTCATCGTCCACCCGGGCGAAAGGACGGCCGCCTGCGCGGTCGACTAGCGGTCCGGTCTTCCGATACGTGCGACTTCGGTAGCTGGGTCACGCCCAGGGCCTCGGTGAGTTTCTCCACCCGGCAGGTGGAGATGCTCACCAGGTATGCGGTGGCCAGACGGGGGCGAGGGCCTGCTCGTCCCGGCGACGGCGCTCCAGCAGCCAGTGCGGGAAGTAGCTGCCCTGCCTCAGTTTCGAGACGGCGAGCTCGATGGTGCCGGCGCAGGTGTCCCATTCCCGGGGCGGTAGCCGTTGCGCCGGTTGGTCCGCTCGTCACTGACCTGCGCGTTCTCCGCGCGGCAGGCTGCGTCGTCGTCCGCAGAGATCATGGCGTCGGAGAACGTTTTGATCATCGCGCGCAGGAGGTCGGGACTCGCTGAGGTGAGGTTCTCGTCCGCGAACGTGGACAGGGGCACACTGTCAGGTGCACTGGTCGTGCTGCTCTCCTTCGATGACCTGACCGTCTTGAAGGATCAGCCGGTAGCCCTTGTACGTGCGGGCACCACACGCGCTACCGGGAGCAAAGCCCCCGGAACGGGTGGAATCTGTACGCCACGTCCAAGCACGCAACCCAGAGCAGCTCGCAGCGATGAGTTTGCGCGGCCGGGAGGGTCTCAATACCGTCGTCGACAGCACAGGAGGTGGGCGTGGCTCAGCTGCTGAGAGTCCAGAATTTCAGCGTCTCGAGTGATGGGGTCGCTGCCGGTGAGGACCAGAGTTTCGAGAGCCCGTTCGGCCGCGCCGTCGACCCGGCGAGATTGTTCGCCTGGGCCGGGGCCACGGCCAGCTGGCCCAATCGCACCGAACCTGGTGGGAGCCGGGGCCTGGACGACTACTTCACGCGGGACTACGGGCGCAACATCGGTGCCGAGGTCATGGGGCGCAACAAGTTCGGTCCACAGCGCGGGCCCTGGCAGGACCATGACTGGTGCGGTTGGTGGGGTGAGGAGCCCCCGTTCCACACTCCGGTGTTCGTCATGACTCACCACCCTCGTCCTTCGTTCACGCTCTCCGACACCACATTTCACTTCGTCGACGGCGCCCCGGCTACGGTCCTGGAACGGGCCCGGAAAGCGGCGCAGGGCAGGGACGTCCGTCTCGGTGGCGGGGTCACCACCATCCGGGAGTTCTTGGACGCCGACCTCGTCGACACCATGCACGTAGCGGTCTCACCGGTAAAGCTCGGGTCCGGGTTGCGGCTTTGGGAGTCGCCCGATGAATTGCTCGACCGGTTCCATCTGGAGGTCGTGCCGAGTTCGAGCGGTGTGGCGCACCACCTGCTGTGGCGAAGGTGACCGGGCGCCCGGTGGCCGGCCCCGGTCGGGTGTTCGTCCCACGGGGCCGCTTGCGCCAGGTTGTATGGGCCGTGAGGTTGGCGGGTGGCTGGCCGTCGTGCGCGGTTGCCCAGCTTCTTGATGTCGACGTGCACCAGCTCGCCGGGGCGGTCGCGTTCGTAGCGGCGTATGACCCGGTCGGTGGCCCGGTCGCAGTGGTCGCGGGCGGCTGACGCGGTAGCGGGCCAGGATGTGGTGGACGGTGGAGGGCACCAGGTGCAGCCAGGCCGCGATATGTGCGGGGCCCCAGCGGCGCAGGACGCGGACCTTGATGAGGCGCCGCTCGATACGCGTCGGGGTCCGGCGCGGGCAGCGCCCGGGATGGCAGGAGCGGTCGGCCATGGCGGTCTCGCTGTCGGCCTGGTGGCGGGTCGCCCACTGCTGGGCGGTGGGGACCGATACGTTGAACCGTTCGGCCGCCCGGCCGTTGCTGCCAGGTCACGTTCTCCGCGATCTTCGCCGGGTCGGTGGTGATCATGTACCGCCACGGTAGGCGAGGAAGGTCGTCCCCTTCACCAGAGTGACGTGGTCGCGGATGTAGCCCTTGAGCCTTCCGAACTGCGAGTCGGTGGCGTGGATGTGGTCGGTCACCTGCTCCTTGGTGACCAGGACGTCTTCACCGGCGTCCTCGAACAGGTTCCACGTCAGCTCCGCGAGGTGCCGCGTGGGCACCGGCGTGGTCCGCTCCATCTACTCGCCCGGCCCGATACCGCTCTCGAACGCTTTGCGCAACTGCGGATACGTCGGGTCAGCACCGCCGCCCGTCAGCGTCTCCTCTCCCTGCGTTGCCGTCCACCCGCCCGCTCCAAGGGGCGGGAGGTGCGCCAGTGCTGTTCTCGGTCCAGTTTCTTCGTGGTGGTGTGTGCGGTGTTGTGGATCTTCTCGGACGGGTACGGCGCCCCCGCCGTGAACGTTGGTGGGAACTCCCGCAGCTTGGGCTGCAGTTCGTCCGGCTGGATGTTCGGGCAGGTCCCGCCTCGATGTGTGCCAGTAGGCAGGCGATCTGGATGGCGGCCCAGGATGTGTGTCAGCGGCAGGAACAGTGGTGTTGTCGCGGTCTGCCCGGTCACCGCCGGGGGGGCGGATGTGGTAGTGGCGCGGTGTTCGTGGCTTCCGGTCCAGAGGTTGCCGTGGGTGAGCACGTAGCCCTTTGGGGTGGCCGGTCGACGGGGGCTGCATCAGGACCGCGATGCCGCCGTGCAGCCCGATAGTTCTGTTTTGCTCTTGGTGTTCACCTGAATGGGGGGCGCTGCTTCGCGGTTCCTTTCCCGAGCCCGTGTCTGGCCTTTCTCTGCTCCGGGCGCGGGTTTGCTGCCGTTTCCGGTTGTGTGCCGGCGGGGCTGCTTCGATCGTGATCGGTGAGCCGCTCACGACCGGAGCAGTCGACCCCGGTGGCTCGGCAGGCTGGCCGTACTGCCAGCCGGTTGGGTAGGCCGGAAGGGCTGTGAGGAAGGGACGTCATATGAGCAGTCGTATCGTGCGTGCCGCGTGCACGCTCGCCGCATCCGGAGTACTCGCTCTCGCTCTCGCGCCCGTGGCCCCGGCCGCCCCGGCGGAGGGCGCGGCGACGGTCACCGTCTTCCATGGCATCCCCGGCACGCCGGTGGATGTGTACGCCGACGGCAAGGAGCTGCTGTCGGACTTCCAGCCCGGCACACTGACCGACCCGCTGACGCTGCCGGCCGGGTCCTACGACATCGAGGTGTTCGCGGTGGGCACCTCGCCCTCCTCCGGCGATCCCGTCGTGGAGAAGCAGATCGATGTGCCGGGCGGGGCGAACGCCTCGGTGACGGCGAACCTCAGCGAGGGCGGCCAGCCGGCCCTGAACGCCTACGTCAACGACGTCTCCACCGTGCCCGACGGCAAGTCGCGGCTCACCGTGCGCCACGTCGCCGCCGCTCCGGCCGTCGATGTACGGGCCGACGGCCAGGCCGTCTTCAAGGACCTGAAGAACCCCGGCGAGGCCACTGGCGAGGTACCCGCGGGCACGGTCAACGCCGACGTGACGCTCGCCGGCACCGGGGAGGTGGTGATCGGCCCGGCGAAGCTCGACCTCGCCGACGGAGCTTCGACCATCGTCTACGCCTGGGGCAGCGCCGAGGACGACAACCTCGCGCTCAAGGTGCAGACGCTCACCACCGGCTCGAAGACGCCGGGCGCGCCGTCCGCGGGCGGCGCGGGGGCGGCCGTCGCGAACGACGACGCCGCGCTGTACGCCGCTGCGGCGGGCGCGGGCCTCGTAGCCCTGATCGCCGGCGTCCGACTGGCCCACCGCAGGCGGTGAACCAGCCCTGCGAGGCGGATCCGGTGGTGCCGGGACCGGAGAGTCCCGGCACCACCGGCCGACCGCGCCCACCCGTGCGCGCGGTGGGCTGGTGGGCGGTACTGGTGGCCGCCCTGCTCACCTCGGCCACCACGCTGGTCCTTGCGGCGGCGCCGCAACAGGCTCCGTCCGACTTCGGCCGCGCCCCTACGGCCGGCCATGACGGTCGCCACGGCGGCGCTGCGGCGTCCGGCAGCAGACGACCGGGCGTGCCGGTGCGGTTGCGGCTTCCCAACCAGCATGTACGGGCGGACGTGGTGCCGGTCGGCGTCACCTCCGCAGGCGACCTCGCCGTTCCGGGCGACGCCGACGACGTCGGCTGGTACCGCCCCGGCGCCCGCCCGGGCTCCCGCCACGGTTCCGCGGTCCTGGTCGGGCACGTGGACTCCCGGTCCGGCGAGCTGGGGGCGCTGGCCGCCCTGGCCACCGTCCGACGCGGCGACCCGCTGCTCGTCCGCCAAGACGACGGCACCCATACCCGCTACCGCATCACCGCGCGCCGCACGGTGAACAAGACCGCCCTCTCCGACCGCGTCTTCCGCACCACCGGGCCACCCGTCCTGACGCTGATCACCTGCACCGGCCCCTTCCAGCCCGAAGACGGTGGGTACCAGCAACTCCTCCTGGTCACCGCCACCCCCGCCGGTCCGCGCGCGAAGGGCTGAGGGCGGCTCCTCCGCGCTCGCCCGTCTCCGTAGCGGAGGCAGGTCAGTGAGCCGCGGTCGTCAAGGCCCCGTCCGGCTCAGGGCGGGGGGCCTCTGCTCCTTCAGCCGGCGCATCAACCGGGGCCGTCGCCGCGCTCTTGGCGTGCGTGGTTTCGGGGACCGCCGGCGGAGTGCCGCCAACAGCCACGCGAGGCCGGTATCCAGATGCGGCGGCCGGTCGTCCAGTACCTGCACCCTGCGCCGGCGTTCCTCGGCCCGTACCGCGGAGAGCCACTGGGACAGGGCAGCCTTGGCCGCGCCGTGGTCCGCTACGCCCGGCATCGCGTTCCACCGGCACGCCATCCACCGCGCCGATGGCGCCGCCGCGGCCGACGAGCGGCAGCGCGGTGCGGAAGGGTGGTGCGGAGGGTGGCGATAGGGGCGGCGCGCCCCCACACGTCGTCGATGGCATGCCGGCCTCGGGCTTCGGGGCCGCGCGCGCATCCACGTCATGCAGACCTGTCGCCCGCGGAGGACCTGGTGTTGCACCAGGTCAGGCGACGGCCGGTCCTCTCATCGGCGTCTCCTGCGGTACCCCCCGGGCCCGGTGACACCAACCCCAGGTCCTTCGAGCTCATTCGAGCGACAGGGGGCAGCAGTCATGCCGGGCCCGGAGACCGACGGTCCCGTTGCAGGGCCGCGAAGCAGATGACGGCGTAGGACGAGGCACGACTGCCGGCCTTTCGTGAAGGGCCGCCAGTCAGCCACCGCATCTGGAACCCAGGGCATGAGGCAGGTCACCGCTGTCGTTTGGCCGTGCTGCGGGGGGTGGGAGCCAGCCTTGGTGTGCGGCGGTTGCGATGAGTTCGCAGCGGCTGTCGGCGTGCAGGAGGTTCATGGCCTGGGTGATGCGGCGACGGACGCTGCGTGTGGATACGCGTGTGCGGCGTGCGATCGATGCGTCTTTGTGTCCTCGGGCCAAGAGGATCAGGGTGTCCAGTACCTGTGGTGGCAGGGGTGAGGGGGGATGCGCGGCGGTGTCGGATGTGCTCGCTTCCTGGGGCGACAGGGCTCTTTTGTGTGGTTCGTCTGGTTCTGGTCGGCGGATTCGGGCGGTGGACCAGATGGTCTCGAACAGGGCGGCCGCCGGCGCCACGAGCGCCGTCCCGTTTATCAGGTAGGCGCCGTTCGACGGGTGGGGGCCGGCCGGTATCACCGCCGTCCGCTCGTCGAGGATCAGGAGCCGCGTCGGCAGGGCGGGAGCGGTCCGCACCTGTGCCCGGGCCTCGGTCAGTGACGCGCACGGGTGGCGTAGGTGCGTGGCCTCGAGAGCAGTCTGTGAACACAGCGTGCGGATCACCGGTACCCGTTCGAGGGCGTCACGGTCCAGGTGGAATCCCGAGGACGGTTCGTCGCTGGTCGACCCGTCGTCGGGGAGTATCGACTGGACCGTGCGGCGGACGCTACGGGCGAGTCGGTACAGCGTCGCTGTGGCCACCGTGGCATCCGGGAGTAGCTCGACACCCGCTTCGACCTGGTGGCTGCGCGCGGATGCGTAGTCGTGAACCAGGTCTTCCAGGGCGTCCTGAGCTTGCCTCAGCACATGCTGCCGCTGCTTCAGGCGGCCTTCTTCCTCGCGTAGCAGAGTGAGCACCGCGTCCTGGGGCGGGCGGAGGTCCGGGGGCTCCGACAGATCCTCGCCGGTCGGCCGCACGAGGAGACCGGCCCCGGCCAGTGTGCGTAAAGCGTTCTTCAGCTCGGCCTCCCCGAGACCGAGCAGGGTACCGATCTGTGCAGCGGTGCGGTCGGGATGGGCGAGGGCGGTGCGGTAGACGGATTCCGCCAGCGCACCGATACCCAATCTGTCCAGCATGGTGTCCTCCGGGGTAACCAGAATCGACAAGCGACTTGTTTGGAACCGCCGTTCTCGAAGAACGGCTCCCGGCCCCCGCCGAGGAACATCTCGTGCGGCACCGTCAGTGACCAGTTCCGCACCCGCAGTGTCACAGTGGGCTGCCGGTTGTACAAGACGGCAACGCACCCCATGTGCCGCCGGCTGAGGGAACTGCCGGGGCCGGGAGCGGGCGGTGCCCGCCGCACGCCGAACCGGGCGCCGCGCCTGTGTCCGGATCCGGCAATGGCCGCTTGTGGCCGCCGGTGCGCTCTTCTCGTCGGGCCGGGTGATCGGGAGTGTGGTGGGCTGCGGGCGGCCCACGGCGTGTCCGGACGCGTCACGACCGCCTGCGTCATCCGTGTTCCCCACCCAGAAGGAGTTCCCATGCGGAACAAGAGACTGTGGACGGCCACCACGGTGGTTGCCTGCTCGCTGGGCCTGATCACCGGGCCTCTGGGCATGACCGCGGCAGCCGATGCGAAGGGTGCCGCCGCGCCCGCCGACGCCCGCCCGGCGAGCCAGGCCTTCGCGGCGGCGGCAGCCGGCGACGGCGCCGGCCTGGCCCCGGGCGAAGCCCCGAACGCCTGGGCCAGCGACATGGGCAAGGCCGCGGCGGCCGGTTTCGCGGGCGGAGTCGCCGCTGGGGCCGTGGACGCCGCTCGCGGTGCGATCGCCGGAGTCTCCACGCCCACCGACGCCGAGCTCGTCGACGAGCGGGCCTTCGATGCCCCCGCGGGCCCGAACGCCTGGGGCAGGGACATGGCGTCGGCGGCGGTCGGAGGAGCGGCAGGCGCACTCGGCGCTGGGGCCGTGGACGCCGCTCGGGGCGCCATCGCCGGGGTCTCCACGCCGCAGGCCGAGGACACCGCGGGCGAGACGCTCTTCGACTGACGGTACAGGGCCATGTCGGCTCCCGGGGCAGGGTGTGCGCCCGAGCGCAGCCTGTCCCGGGGGGCTCCGCACCCGGCTCTTCCCGCCTCGGTCCCTGAGGCGCCACCCTTCGAGAGGAGAACAACCGTATGAGTGCCCGTCCCCGCACCGCGGGCAGACGAGGGGAACGAGCCGTCGCCGCCCTGGCTGTGACCGCCGTGGGCGCCCTGCTGGTCCACTTCACGCTGAGTTTCCTGCATGTCGCCCCGGCCAATCCGGTGTCCCACCGGTACCAGAACCTCATCGATGGATACGTGCAGCCCTACTTCCTGCAGAACTGGCACCTGTTCGCACCCGAGCCGGTCAACACCGACCGCGGGGTCCTCGCACGGGCAGAGATCCGCACACCGGACGGCACCACCATCACGCCCTACCTCGACCTCACCTCGCCGGAACTCGACATGGTCGAAGGCCATGCCGCTCCCAGCCGCGCGGCCCGTCAGGTGAGCGGTGCACTGCAGATGTATGACGAGGCCGTCCGGCAGCTCACCAAGACCGGGGCGGGCCCCAAGACACAGGAGACCAGAGCCCCGGTCACCGGCCGCAAGGACCAAGAGGCCCCGAACCCCCCGGCCGAGGCAGACGTCCGCATCGGCCCGGACACCCCGCCCGTACTGGCACGGTTCTACGACCGCACGGTCGACCAGCTCGGCAGCCTCGCCCTCGACGGCCTCCAGCGCCGCTACGGCACACCGATCCACATCGAGGCCGTACAACTACGCGTCGTCGAGCACACGTTCCCGCGCTTCTCCCAGCGGGACGACCCCGGGATGGGCGAAGTCGCCTACCGCACCCTGCCCTGGTGGGACGCCGAGGAAGTGAGGAGCGCATGAGCGCGGCGGCTCGCGAGGCCCTGCGCGAAGAGATGACGCGTGCCGCGGCACGGCTGCGCGCACAGACCGGTGCCCTCTACGATTCGGCCACCGGGCGCCGCTGGGCCACGCACGGCCTGGCCGCGCTCCGCGTCGGCTACGGACTCGCCATCCTCGGCATCCTCCTCAGCAGCCTCAACGAATGGCAGCGGATCTGGGGCACCCAATCCCCCTTCACCCCCGAGCTGATGCAGCGGTACCTCACCGACGCTGGGGCCGTGACACTCTTCACGCTGTCAGACAGCGCATGGTGGAGCACCCTGCTGCTCGCCGCCACCGTGGCTGCCGCTCTCCTTTTCGCCCTCGGGTGGCGGACCCGACTGGTCACCCCGGTGCTGTTCGTTCTGGTGGTGTCCTGGCACGAACGCAACCCGCTTGTGGTGGACGGCGGTGACAACGTCCTCCGCCTGGTTCTGGTCTATCTGCTGCTGGCCGACTGCTCCGCCGTGTGGTCGCTGGACGCTCGCCGCCGCCGGCTGCAGGGACGGGCGGGTACCAGCGCCCCGACCGACGGCTCCCTCTGGCGAGCGTGCACCGTGCTGCACAACACTGCGATCGTGGCCGTCATCGTTCAGATCTGTTACGTCTACCTCGCCTCCGCCATGTTCAAGGTGCAGGGGTCCATGTGGCAGAACGGCACCGCGCTGTACTACACGCTCAGGGTCGCCGAATTCTCACCATGGCCGGGGCTGTCCGAGCTCCTCTACACGCACGCCTCGCTGATCACCGCTCTCACCTATGGAACGGTGTTCTTCCAGATCGCCTTCCCCTTCCTTCTGCTGAACCGCACGACCAGAGGACTCGCAGTTCTCGGCGGGATCGGGCTGCACGGCGGCATCGCGGTCCTGATGGGGCTGCCGTTCTTCTCCCTGGCGATGATCGCCACGGAGATGGTGCTGGTGAGCGAACGCCGCTGGCACGCCCTGGCGCACCTCGCCGGCCGCCTGCGGCAACGGCAGGGGCCGGAGGCGTCGCTGCGCAGCCCGCGCTCGGCGGTGTCCCCGCAACGGCATCCTGCGATTCCGGCCGCGAAGCTCCCTTCCCGGCCACGAGGCGTCGTGTCGGCCGACCAGGGCGTCCCGCTGGACGGTGGGGGAGTCCGGACCCGTACGGGCGACTGACGCGGCAGCGACGTCTGCCGGGGTGTCAGGACTCGTAGGCCCTGGGCGTTTTCGCAGTGGCCGTTGCTCGGGTGGGGAGCGGGTTGGCCGCGACGGACAGGCTCTTGTGCCGTTGGTGGAGGTGTTCGATGGCTCAGTTCCGCAGCCTAGGAGCCACGACATTCGGTGTCCGCACTGCGGCTGTCAGCCCGCTTCGGGCGGCGTCTCCACCGCCCGGATCCGGTGCCGCAGGTGGGCGCGCTCGGGTTCGGTGCCGGCCAGGGTGAGGGCCTCTCGGTAGGCCGTGGCGGCTTCCGGGCGGCGTCCCAGGCGTTGCAGCAGGTCGCCCCGGGCGGCCGGGTAGGGGTGGTGCCGGCGCAGCCGGTGTTCGTCGGCCAGCTCCTCCAGCAGCGCCAGGCCCGCCTCCGGGCCGTCCCTCATCGCCACCGCGCCCGCCCGGTTCAGCGCGACGACCGGCGAGGGGTCGAGTGCCAGTAGGACGTTGTAGAGCGCGACGATCTGTGGCCAGTCGGTGGACGCGAGGTCGGCGGCCTCGTCGTGCAGGGCGGCGATGGCCGCCTGCACACCGTACGGGCCGGGTGGGCCGCCGCGCAGCGCGGTGACGACGAGGCCGCGGCCCTCCTCGATCATCGCCCCGTCCCAGCGGGCGCGGTCCTGTTCGTCGAGCAGCACGAGTGCGCCGTCCGGGCCGGTACGGGCCTCGCGGCGGGCGTGGACCAGCAGCATCAGTGCGAGCAGCCCGGCGGCCTCCCGCTGGGCGGGGAGCAGCTGGTGCAGTATCCGGGCCAGCCGGATGGCCTCCTCGGCGAGGTCGAGCCGCTGCAAACGCGGGCCGGAACTGGCCGCGTACCCCTCGGTGAAGGTGGAGTAGAGGACCTGCAGCACCCCCGGCAGCCGCTCCGGCAGCTCTTCGGGCTCCGGCACCCGGAACGGGATGCGAGCCTCGCGGATCTTCCGCTTGGCGCGCACGATCCGCTGGGCGGTGGTGGCCGTGGGCGTCAGGAATGCCCGCGCCACCTCGGGCGTGGTGAGCCCGGCCAGGCAGCGCAGGGTCAGCGCGACACGGTCTTCGGCGGCGAGGGCGGGGTGTGCGCAGGTGAAGAAGAGCTGCAGGCGCTCGTCCGGCAGGCCGCCTTCGCCGTCCGTGCCGTTCGCGGTCGCGTTCGCGGACGCGCGGTCTGCCTCCGCCTGAAGGACGGCGAGGCGGGCGGCGTACACCTGGTCCCGCCGCAGCCGGTCCACCGCCCGGCGCCGCGCCGTGGTCAGCAGCCAGGCCCCGGGGCGGGCCGGCACACCCTGGGCCGGCCAGTGCGTGAGGGCGGCCTCGACGGCTTCGGAGGTGACCTCCTCGGCCAGGTCGAGGTCGCCGAAGCGGCGGACGAGGGAGGCGAGCAGCCGCCCGCGCTCCTCCCGGAAGACGGCCTCCAGGGAGGGCCCCACGTCCGCCTTGCCCATCGTCAGAGCCCGAAGTCCGCGACCGGGCGGACCACGACCGAGCCACCGCCGCGCGCCCCCGGGCAGCGGGCCGCCCAGTCCAGGGCGACGTCAAGGTCGGGCACGTCGACGACGTAGAAGCCGCCCAGGATCTCGCGGGTCTCCGCGTACGGCCCGTCGGTGACGGTGCGCCGGCCGTCCGCTCCGACCCGCACCTCGGTGGCGGTGACCAGGTCCGCCAGCGACTCGGAGGAGACCTGGATGCCCGCGTCCCGGACCTCCTTGTCGTACGCCATCCAGTCCTCGACTTCGCATCCGGCGGCGCCGCCGCTCTCGTCGGTCGTGGCGGCGTTGATCAGCAGCATGTACTTCATGGTCCTCAGCCTCCATGCGGGTTCAGCCGTGCTTGGCGCGCGGCGTACACCATGACGACGATCGGGGACTGGCCGTATCGACACGCCACCGCAAAGTTCTTCGAGACTTGCTGACGCCCAATGGCCGTGGCGCCGCTGGGCGGCGGCCGTGTTGACAGCGGGATTCCTCCCTCTAGCGTACGGAGCGCCCGGACAGGTGTGTCCACGAGGTGGAGTCGGTCGGCGGTGCCGGGAGGACAGGGGGTCTGCAGGTCCTCGGGCTGTAGGCGCCGCTGGGCCCTCACAGGTTTCAGGCCCACCGGCGCCTTGACGTGCGAGATCCCGGGCCATGACGGCGGGCCCGGGACCCGGTCAGAACCGAGGGTGGTCAGTCGGACCTGGCCCGGCAGCTGGGCCCGTATGCGGTCCGCGTGATGACGCCGCGCGGTTCCACCACCGTCACGGGTCTGGAGCTGATGACCGCACTGCACCCGCCCACCCGCCCCTCCGGACCGTGTGAAGGCGGCGTCCACCGGAGGTCTCGTCATCGACACCCGCGTCCGGATCGGCATCAGCATGCTCCCAGGTGCCGGTGGCGTGGCTGGGCCGGTCGAGCAGGCCGAGATCACCGTGGAGGCGGTACCGGCCCACCCACTTGCTGGCACAAGCCCTGGAGATGCCCATCTCCGCAGCGACGTGGGCGATGGGACGGTCCTGACAGCGGCGGACCAGACGACGACGGCCTTCGACCGAGAGCGGGGCATTACGGTGGGACACCGGGCGGGTCCTTTGTGACGGCGGACGAGTGACTTGGCGGTTCTCATCCTGCCGCTGAAGGACCCGCCCTCGTCGTACCGGCCCCAGCGTCTACAACCTCATGGCCCGCAACAACCGGCGGGTGAAACACCCCGGGCCCGGTTGTTCCGGTCGTCCCACAGGTTGGCCCGGCGCCGGTCCGGGACCAGGCTGGTATGACCTGGGGGGTGGTGTCACCGGTCCCGGGGGGTGCCGTCGGAGACGCTGATGAGAGGACCGGCCGTCGCCTGAGCTGGTGCAGCACCGGGTCGTCTGCGGGCGACAGGTCTGCATAGCGTGGATGCGCGCGTGCGGCCCCGAAGTCCGAGGCCGGCATGCCATCGACGACATGTGGGGGGACGGTGACCAGCATCGACGAAGTGGGCGTCTTCCTCGGCCTGGACGTGGGCAGGACCGCCCATCACGGTCACGGCCTGACCCCGTCCGGGAAGAGGGTCTTCGACAAGCCCCTGCCGAACAGCGAACCGAAGCTGCGGGCCGTCCCGGACGAACTGACGGCCAAGTTCGGCAGCGTCCTGGTGATCGTGGACCAGCCCGCCTCCATCGGCGCCCTGCCCCTGACCGTGGCCCGGGACGCGGGCTGCCAGGTCGCGTGCCTGCCCGGCCTGGCCGTGCGCCGGGTCGCCGACCTCTACCCCGGCGAGGCCAAGACTGATGCCAAGGACGCGGCCGTCATCGCTTCCATGCGGCGTGGCGGGTCTGCCCGCCTCGGAGAGGTGGGCAGACAGGCGCCACCGTCGGCGTCGACCGTTGGCGCTGTGCTCGTAGCGGCCCATCAGGGTGTCCTGCCCCGGCTCGACGACCGGTTGTCTCAGCGGCCGAAGGTTCCGTCGGCCTGCTCGTAGTGCGCCAGCGCCAGGCCGAGCCCGAAGAACGTCGGCGCCCACTCGCCCACGAAGATGCCCCACCGGTCCGCCCGGTCCCGGCCGGCGGCCTCCTTCTTCTCCGACACCGCCCACGACACAACGGACAGCGCGATCGAGACAAGACCAGCGGTATAGGCGTGCTCGCTGCGCACACCGGCGTCATGCAGCTTCTTGATCATTACAGGCTCCTGAGACGGGGAGAAGGGTGTCGACTTTGCCCGGTTCCCCGGCCCGCGGCATGTGAAGCACGGAAGACCTGAGCACCACTCCGTCGGCGCCGCATACCTCCGCCGGGGACGGCACCCCGGGCGCCCTCGACGCACCGGGCACCGAGCCGGGCCCCACATCCCCGGCTTGGCGGACCTCGCCCCCCTCTACCCGGACGAGGTGATCTCGCTGACCGAGGCCGTCATGGCCGACGAGTCCCGCGCCGTGGCCCGTCGCCTCAAAGAAGCCGGAGTCCGCGTCACGACCCACTTCTACCGAGGCACCCACAGCCCCGCGTACTGGGAACGCGACTGGACAGGTCATACCAGTACTCCTTGCCCCGTGAACCCCGCGATCTCGTGCTCGCACGCCTCCCCGCGCGTGCCGTGAATCGCGGGCTGTTGGCTCAGCTCAACCGTCACGCCGATCGATCCAGCGGCCGGTGGCCGGGCTGAAGGCGCGGGCGCCCGGGGCAGTGGCGGCGGGACCGCCCCGGGCGCTGGAGGTGGGCGAGTAGGACGCCGCTCCGCGAAACGATTGCGCCGCACGGAAGTGCGGGTGGAGGCTCTGCGGGTGGTGATCTGCGGACTGGCGGAGCCGGCCCGGCCGTGCAGCGTCCGCCGCATCCACTGCTTCGGCTTTGCCGGCTCGCCGCCCGGTGCCTGCGCCATCTAGGGGTGGGTGTTTGTGTGGGGATGAGGCGGTAGCCCCGCCTGTGGGGTTTTGTGGGGTGTTTGTGGTGGTGGGGTGGGGTCAGGGGGGTGTGAGGGTGTTGAGCGGGTGGCGAGGTCGGGGGTGGTGGGCGGTCAGGTAGGGGCGGGTGGCGGTCAGGGGGGTGATGAGGTCGGCGGGATCGTCGTGGGCGAGGGCTGCGTGGAGCTCGTCGAGGGGGCCGCGGGCGGCTGCGGGCAGGTCGGTGAGGCGGTGATCTGGCCGGCGAGGCGGCGCAGGTCGGCGGCGTTGGCCGGGCCCAGGTGGCGGTGGTGCGCCTCGCGGCCCGGGCCTGGCGGGTGGCCGTCACACGCTGCTCGCCGGTGGTCCCGGCGGGTCCGGGGCGGCCGCGCAGATATCGGCGTTCGGCGGCCTGGCGGCTGGTGACGCCGAGGGGGCGGGCGAGGTCGGCCCAGCTGGCGCCCGCGTCGCGGGCGTTTCGATCAGGCCGGTCTCCCATCCGGCGAGCTGCTCGCGGACCTGCCGCAGCAGCATCAGGGACGTCAGGGCCTGCTCCGGGCCCGGCTCGGTGCCGGGGCTGCCAGGGGCCTGGTGCTGGGCTGTGTGCAGGGCATCGTTTATGGCGTCGAGGGCCGCGCGGCGGCGAGGAACGACGCCGGGCTGTGGGCGTCGGTGCTGGTTGTGGACGGCTGGTCTGCTGCGGTCACGGGCACCTCCCTCGTTCTGTCATCACATCGACGACATCATGTTTGTCATCCATTGGATGACATGCTACACGGTGTCAGTGCAGCGCATTGGCAGCAACTGCCTACAACCCGCTGGAGGTGTTTCACAATGTTGATGCGCACTGACCCCTTTCGTGACCTGGACCGGCTGGCACAGCAGCTGATGGGCCCGGGCACCTGGTCCAAGCCCTCGGC